>CAMFKC010000031.1 GCA_945956975.1 uncultured Methylocystaceae bacterium
GGCGTGAACTTTCTCGACGTCTACTATCGCACCGGCGCCTATCCGACCGCCCTGCCCTATACGCCCGGCAACGAGGGCGCGGGCGAGGTGATCGCCGTCGGCAAGGGCGTGACGGGCTTCAAGGTCGGCGACCGCGTCACCTATTCCGGTCCGCTCGGCGGCTATGCCGAAGTCCGCAACCTGCCGGCCGCGCTCGGCGTGAAGCTGCCGAAGAACGTGTCCTACGAGACCGCCGCCGGCCTGATGCTCAAGGGCCTGACCGCGCAATACCTGCTGCGCCAGACCTACAAGGTGAAGGAAGGCGACACGATCCTCGTCCATGCCGCGGCCGGCGGCGTCGGCTCGATCCTCTGCCAATGGGGCAAGGCGCTGGGCGCGACCGTCATCGGCACGGTGGGTTCGCCGGAGAAGGCGAAGCTCGCCAAGAAGCTCGGCGCCAAGCACGTCATTCTCTACCGCGAGGAGGATTTCGCGGCGCGTGTGAAGGAGATCACCAAGGGCAAGCTCTGCCAGGTCGTCTACGACGGCGTCGGCAAGGCGACCTTCCCGGCTTCGCTGGATTGTTTGGCGCCGTTCGGCACATTCGCCAGCTTCGGTTCGGCGTCGGGCGGCATCGACGCCTTCAACCTGGCGATGCTCGGCCAGAAGGGCTCGCTCTTCGCCACGCGCCCGACGCTCTTCACGTTCCTCGCCGACCGCGCGCGTCTGGAGAAGATGGCGAAGGACCTGTTCAAGGTCGTGGCGGACGGCACGGTGAAGATCCCGATCACCGGGCGCTACAAGCTGGCCGACGCCGAACAGGCGCATCGCGACCTTCAGGGCCGTGAGACGACGGGCATGGTGATCATGACGCCGTAGCTCGGCGGGTCTAGCTAGGAGGCGGCGGGCGGTTAATCCCGTCGTCTCCCGCGATCGGGTGGGGCGCCCGATCGATTGGCGGCGAGTCCGATAGATGATATGCATATTGCATATCAAAGGAGCCGCAGATGAGAGCCCTGATCGACGTCAGCGAAGCCCAGATGGAGGCCTTGGACGCGTTGGCCAAGCGCGTGCGTCAGTCGCGCGCCGCCTTGATCCGCGCGGCCATCAGCGATTTTCTCGACCGGCAGCGCCGCGAGCAGGTCGAGGATGGATTTGGTCTTTGGGGCGAGCGAAAGGTCGACGGTCTCGCCTATCAGGATGCGGCCCGACGCGAATGGTAGGGGCGTTGTTCGACACGAATATCCTTATCGATCATCTCAATGGCGTCCCGCAGGCCCGTGATGAAATCGGCCGCTTCGAAAGCCGGGCGGTCAGCATCATCACCTGGATGGAGGTCATGGTCGGGGCGGACGACGACCTCGCCGAACCGACCCGCCGCTTTCTCGAAGGTTTCGAGGTCATCCCGCTGGACGACAGCATCGCAAACCGCGCGGTATCGCTGCGGCGCGCGCATCGCATGAAGCTTCCCGACGCGGTGATCTGGGCCTCGGCGCAAACGACAGGACGCATCCTCGTGACACGCAACACGCGTGATTTCCCGGCCGGCGATCCGACGATACGGGAACCCTACAATCTGTGAGGCGCGCGACGCGCGGCTCGCCCGTCCACATCTGCGACCTGCCGCCGCAGTTTGATCGGCCGCACTCCCGTCCCGCGCCGCCCCGCGCTATCTAGATGTCCCGGGAGATTCAATTCATGGCGACAGCGCAGGCCCCGCAGCAGAAATTCGACATTCTCGTCGCCGGCGCCGGCGCCTCGGGCCTGATCGCCGCGATCGCGCTTGCGCGCACCGGCCATTCCGTGGCGCTGGTCGGCAAGACGCCCGGTCCCCTGCCCGGCCGCACCGTCGCCCTGTTCGAGGGATCGCTGCGCCATCTCGACGACCTCGGCTTGCGCGAGCCGCTGGAGGAGATCGCAGCTGTCGTGAAGGGCATACGCATCATCGACGACACGTCGTCGCTGTTCCGCCCGCCGCCGGCGCTGTTCACCGCCGACGAGATCGGCCTCGACGCCTTCGGCCTCAACGTGCCGAACGACGACATCGTCGCCATGCTGTCGAAAGTCCTGGACTCCATGCGCGAGATAACGCGCATCGAAGCCTTCGTCTCGACATACGATTTCCGCGCGGACGGCGTGACGGCCTTCCTCGACGACGGGCGCGAGATCGAATGCGCGGTGGTGGTCGCGGGAGACGGGCGCAATTCTCCGGCGCGCAAGGCGGCGAAGATCGAGATCAAGGAATGGTCCTATCCGCAGACGGCGATCACCGGCATCCTGCGGCATCGCCGCCCGCATGACGGCATCACCACCGAATTCCACACCCGCTTCGGGCCGTTCACCTTCGTGCCGATGCCGTCCACCGACGAGGCGCCGCGCCGCTCCAGCCTCGTCTGGCTGATGCCGCCGGCGGAGGCCAAGCGCCGGCTCGCGCTGAAGCCGCGCGAACTCGCCGCCGAGATCGAGGACCAGTCGCACTACCGCTACGGCGCGATCGAGATCGAGGGCAGCCTCGGCGCCTTCCCGATGGCGGGGATGCGCACGCTGAAGGTCAGCGGGCCGCGCCTGATGCTGGTCGGCGAAGCCTGCCACGTTTTTCCGCCGCTGGGCGCGCAGGGGCTCAACCTCGGCATCCGCGATTCCGCCGATGCGGCGCTGGCGCTCGACGGCGTCGATCTGTCGAACGCCAAGGCGATCGACAGCGCGGTGGCCGAGTTTGAGAAGTCGCGCCGCGCCGACATCGACATCCGCACGCGCGGCGTCG
This sequence comes from uncultured Methylocystaceae bacterium, assembly GCA_945956975.1. Classification (GTDB taxonomy): domain Bacteria; phylum Pseudomonadota; class Alphaproteobacteria; order Rhizobiales; family Beijerinckiaceae; genus JAJXWB01. The sequence goes on from CAMFKC010000031.1 coordinate 2,744, forward strand.
ACATCCTCAACCGCACGCTGCTGGCCGACTTCCTGCCGGTGGATTTCCTGCGCGGCGTGGGGCTCGCGGCGGTCACGGCCATCGGCCCGCTGCGCCGGGCCATCCTGCGCGAGGGCATCGAGCCGACGCTCGCGCGAACGCTGGCCAATTTCGCGCCGGGTTCGCGGGGCTGATCAGCCGGCGTGGCGGCGGCCTTCGGTCGCGCTCAGCAGCGCCAGCAGGTTGCGCAGCGTCGCGATGATCTCGGCGTGACGGCCCTCGATCTCGACGATGCGGCGCGGAAGGTCTTCGTCGTCCTGCGGCTTCGCAGGGGCGTCGCCGAGGCGCAACTCCATGACGGACATTTCGAGATCCGAGACGCGCTCGGCGAGCCGGGCGAAATCCTCTGACATCGCGGCTGCGTCCCCACGCGGCGCATTCGATGCGCGCGCAGCCGATTCCTCGAACCGCGCCGCCAATTGATGCAGGCGCAAGTCGAGGTCGGCGATTTCGGACGAGCGCAGCGGCGCCGGAGCGTCCGGCGCCGAAATCATCTGCGTCTCGATATTGTCGATGCGGGTCATCAGAAAACGCTCGATGCGCTCCGCGCGCTCCTCAACGCGGCGCACGGACTGTTCGATCTTCGCTTCCAGCATGGAGGGGTCGAAGGCGGGCTGCGGCGCACGCGGCGCGGCCATCAGTCGCGCCTCGATATCGGCGAGGCGCGCGACGATGCGTGCGTCGGGGCCGCTGTCCGTGGGCGCCATGGCCGTTGCCGGCTGCTCGAAGGCGCCGGCTTCCACCGCCGCTTCCAGTCGCGCGAGGCGCTGCGCGGCGTCGGGCGCGAGCGTTGCGCGCAGGCGCTGCTCCAGTTCGTCCATGCGGGCGACGAGCACGGACTCGCTGCGCCTGACCTGAGTTTCGGACGCCTGCGCCACCTGGTCGATGCGAAGCCGAATGGCTTCGGCGGCCTCGACATCCAGCGCGGGTTCGGCGGGCGATGCTGAACCCGACTGCCCCAGCCTGGCTTCGAGCGCTTCAATTCGCGCGGTGATCTCGTCGAGGGCCGCGGGCGCGCCGCCCGAGGCCGCGGGAGCGGCGCTTTCAAGCTTGGCGACACGGTCGATGAGTTCGAAGAAGGTGTTCTCGTCGGCCAGCCCGGTCGAATATTCGCAGCCGAACTCCAGCCCCTTGGTCCAGCGCAGGAGAACGTTCTTGGTCTCGGGCCGGGAGGGAATGTAGAGCTTGAAGCGCGCGGGCAATTCACGCGGCGCGTTGAGCTTGACCCGGGCGCCTGTGGCGCTGAAATCCAGAATGATGCAATCGATCGGCTCAGCGCCGCCGGACGAGAGAATCTGGGCCTTGACCTGGCAACCGCGCCTTTCGGCCTTGCGCTTGCCGACAGAAGCCATAGCCATCCGAACCCCCGAACCCTTCACGCAACACGCACTCGCGACGCACCATGCCAGCCATGTGCTAACAGCCGGTAACGGAAGGCGCTTCAGCGGGAAAACAGGGCGACCGGCAGGATGTCGTTGGAAATCAGCCAGAGAAGCGTGGTCACGGTCACGACCGAGGCGAGCGTGCCGATGAGGATCGCGCTCGAGGCGCGCTCGACGTAAGTCTTGTACTGGGCGGCCATCACGAAGACGTTGAGCGCGGGCGGTAGCGAGGCCATCAGCACCGCCGTGAAGGTCCAGACGCGGTCTAAGCCGCCGACTGCCGACAGGTAGAGATAGACGATCAGCGGATGGGCGATCAGCTTGATGAACAGCAGGATCGGCAATTCGCCTGCGATCCTGCGGATCGGCCGCTGCGCCACGGTCACGCCGAGCGCAAACAGCGCAGAAGGCGCTGCGGCGCCCGACAGCATCGTCGCCATCTTGGCCACGGCGGCGGGCGGCTGCCAGGCGAAGGCGGCGGCCGCGATTGCGACGGCGGTGGCGATATTGAAGGGATGGGTGACGATGCGCAGGAGCGCGACCCCGATGGTGCGCAGCAGGCCGGAGTCCTGTCCGCGGCCGACCGCCATCAACAGCGGCAGGGCGGAAAAGAGGAAGATCGTGTCGGCGGCGAAGATCAGCGCGACCGGCGCGGCGGCCCCTGCCCCCAGCGTCGCCAGCGTCAGGCCCGGCCCCATGTAGCCGATGTTGGCGTAGCCGCCGGCATTGGCCTGGATGGTCGCCTCCGGGATCTTTCCGCCCGAGGCCTTCATGCCGACAGCGAACGCCATGACGAAGGCCGTGATCGTCGCGCCCGCCGTGCAGGCGACGAAACGAAAGTTCAGAAGCTCATGGACGGGCGTCTTCGAGATCAGGACGAAGAACATCGAAGGCAGCGCGACGTAGACGATGAGGACGTTGATCCAGGCCAGCCCCTCCTCGCCGAAATCGAACAGCCGCCCGCAGATGTAGCCGAGCCCGATCAGGCCGAAGAAGGGCAGCGCGAGATCGAGGACGCGCGCGAATTTCGGGAACAGCGCGCCGAGCGCCATCAGCCCGAAGAAGCCGACGAGGACTGGAAGGATTGAGAGAAGCTTCTCTCTGGCAGTTTCGCCACGCATGACGGGCTTCTGGCTAGGTTTTGGGGCCCGGCCTGTCAACGCGCCCTTCCGCGCGGCTCCCATGCAGACCGCCGCCGACTTGCGCGCACGCCGCTGAAAGCCTCAAATCGGCGCGAGGCCGGAATCGCCTGGGGAGCGGGACGCATGAAGAAGATCGCGGCGTGGTTTGGCGTCTTCCTGATGGTCCTCACCGGTTACTTCGCGTTCTGGCCGATCCCGATCTCGCCGCGCGCCTGGACCGCCCAGGCCGCGCCCGGCTACGTGGGGCCGCATGCCCGCAACACGCGCCTCGCGAATTTGCAAAGCATCGACATCGGCGCCGAATCGGGGCCCGAACACATCGCGTTCGGACCGGACGGCCGGCTCTATGCGGCGGTCGCGTCCGGCAACATCCTGCGCATGGACGCGAAGGGCGCCAACCGCGAGGTCTTCGTCAACACCGGCGGGCGAACGCTCGGCTTCGATTTCGATCCGTCCGGCCGTCTGATCGCGGCCGACGCGCTGCGCGGCCTGCTCGCCGTCACCAAGGAAAAGGTGGAGGTGCTCGCCGACAAGGTCGATGGAGAGCCAATCCGCTTCGCCGACGCTGTCGTGGTCGCCAGGGACGGCAATATCTATTTCTCCGACGCCTCGCAGCGCTTCGGTCCGCGCGAGTGGGGCGGCACGTTCGAGGCGAGTGTGCTCGACATCATGGAGCAGTCGGCGACCGGCCGGATCCTGCTCTACGAACCCGGCACCAAGGCGATCAAGGTCGTGGCGACCGGCCTTTCGTTCGCGAACGGCGTTGCGATGTCGGAGGACCAGAAGTCGATCTACGTGGCCGAGACCGGGAAGTATCGGGTCTGGAGGATTCCCGTCAGCGCGCGAAAGCTCGACCTGTCGAACGGACCGGCAGGGGGCGCTGCGATCGTGCTCGACAACCTGCCGGGCTACCCCGACAATCTGATGCGCGGCCTGCCGACCGCGGATGGCAAGCCGAAGCTCTGGGTCGGCCTGACCAAGCCGCGCAACGACCTGATCGACAAACTGGCCGACAAGCCGTTCGTGCGTGGCATGATCATGCGCCTGCCCCGTGCGCTCTGGCCGATCCCGCCGGCCTATGGGCACATCATCGCCTTCACCGAGGACGGCAAGATCGTCGAAGATCTGCAGGATCCCTCCGGCGCCTATCCCGAGACGACCAGCGCCGCGGAGCGCATGGATGGGCTCTACGTGCAGAGCCTGCACGCCAAGACGATCGGCTGGATGAAGCGGCCGTGAGCGCTCAGGCCTGCGTCTTGTAGTAGGGCTCGACCTGCCCCGTCAGCTTCAACGTCAGCGGATTGCCGCGCCGGTCCTTGCTGTTCGGCACGGAGACGCGCACCCAGTTTTCGCTGACGCAATATTCCTCGACATTGGTCTTCTCGACGCCCTTGAAGCGGATACCGACGTCCCTTGCGAGAACCTCTTCATTGTAGAAGGGGCTGCGCGGGTCGACGGAGAGGCGGTCGGGCGGCGTATCGGTCATGTCGTTCCCTCGAATTTCGAGCCGCCCGTTTACAGGGCTTCGTCGAGCAATTCCAGCGCGGCGCGGGCGAAGGCGTCCATGTTGGCGCGCCGGTCGGACGAGCCGGTCTCGATGGTGCGCACCTTCTCCACCGGGCCGCTGATCGCGACGACTGAATGTCCTGCCGAATCGCCGTAGGAATTGCCGGTCGGCCCGGCCGCGCCGGTCTCGGCGATGGCCCAGCCCGCCCGCATCAATTCGCGGGTGCGGCGGGCCAGTAGCTGTGCGTAAGGCTCGCTCGCCGAGCGCATGCCCTCGACGTCGGCCTTTTCGATGTTGACCAGCGCGGCGCGGGCGCGCGCCGTGTAGACGACCGCGCCGCCGATATAGAAAGCCGAGGCGCCGGGCACGGCCAGCAGCGCGGCGGAGATGAGTCCGCCGCTCGACGATTCGGAGACGGCGATCAACTCGCGCCGGGCGATCAGCTTCTGCGCGACCTGCGCGGCGAGTTTCTCGAGTTCGGACATGGGGCCTCCTTTCGATCTTTAGATCACGGGCATGGCGGGCCGCAAAGCCGGAACGGCGCCCTGCCCGGCGCGGTTCTGCTACGGTGGCAGGGGAAGGAATCGCAGATGATCGTCGCCTCGTGGAACATCAATTCGGTGCGCCTGCGCCTGCCGCTGCTGCTCGAATACCTGAAGGAGCGCGCGCCTGACGTCTTGTGCCTTCAGGAGCTCAAATGCACCGATGAACAATTTCCGCGCAGCGAGATCGAGGACGCTGGCTACAACGCTTTGATCCACGGCCAGAAGAGCTGGAACGGCGTGGCCATCCTGTCCAAGCGTCCGCTCGAGGAGACGCAGCGGGGCCTGCCGGGCGCCGAGGACGAGCAGTCGCGCTATCTCGAGGCGATGACGCAGGACGAGGCGGGCGGCGTCATGCGGGTCGCCTCGATCTATCTGCCCAACGGCAATCCAGCCGGCACCGAAAAGACAAGCTACAAATGGGCCTGGATGGACCGGCTGCGCGCACACGCCCGCGACCTCCTCAAGCTGGAGGAGCCGCTCGTTCTGGCGGGCGACTACAACGTGATCCCTGCTCCCGAGGACTGCCGCGATCCGGCGGCATGGGCTGGCGATGCGCTGTTTCTGCCCGACACGCGCAAGCGCTTTCGCGCGCTGCTCAACCTCGGCTTCACCGATGCGCTGCGCGCCTGCTCGGACTCCGCAGGGCTCTATACGTTCTGGGACTATCAGGCCGGCGCCTGGCAGCGAAACAATGGCATCCGCATCGACCACCTGCTGCTCTCGCCGCAAGCCGCCGACCGCCTGGCGTCAGTCGCGATCGACAAGGATATGCGCTCGAAGGAAAAGCCTTCGGACCATGTGCCGATCAGGGCCACATTCCGGGAATGAAAGAGGCGCTCAGCGCCGCTTCATGTAGCCTTCGAGGTAGGCTGCGGCGGCCTGGCGGTCGTTGTCGCTCGCCGTGCGCATGGCCTTCTCGTAGAGGTCGACGATCCACTTGTCGTTGACCGGATCATTGGCGCCCTCGCGCGCCAGCGTCAGATACATGAGGCCCTGCGCGCGCTGGCGGGATATGCCCTCCGGGCCGCTGAACAACAGGTGGCCGAGCATGGCCTGGGAAGGCGCATGACCCTTCTCCGCCGCCAGCCGCAGCCAGCGCGCCGCCTGCCGGGCGTCCTTCTCCACGCCTGCGCCGTCGAGATACATGCGGGCCAGATTGTACTGGGCGTCGGCGTCGCCGAAATTCGTGGCGGCGTACTGGAACATGTCGCGGGCCCGCGCCGGGTTGGGCTTCAGGCCGCCATCCGGGATGCCGTTGAGATTGTAGGCGCCGACCGCGACAAAGGCGCTGGCCACGACCGGGAGTTCGCGGCGCGGCGTCTGGTCCTCGTCGTAGTTCTGCACGATCTGCAGGAAATATTTGTAGGCCTTGTAGTCGTCGGCGACGACGCCGTCGCCCGCCGCATACATCTTGCCGAGCTTCCACTGCGCGAGAGCAGCCCCGCCCTGGGCGGCGTAGGTCAAAGGCTCGACGGAATTCTTCGCGTCGCCGTTGCGGTAGGAAGCGATGCCGGCAGCCAGAGCCTGCTCGGCGTCCTTGTACTTGTGCTGCTGCACGCCGCGCACGTCGGCGATCTTCTCGCCTTCCAGCGCAAACGCAGGGCCGGCGGCCAGGAAGAGGCCCCAGGCGATCACAAGACTGACTCGACCGACCTTCACCATCGACACCATCTCTGCAGCGCCGTCTTGCGGGGGCTCCCGCCGACGCCGGCGCAATGCACCGCATCACCCAGCGTGAAGGCCAGAGGTCCGGACATGTCGGGTAACACGCTGGAACTCGTTTGCCCCAGGCGCGGCCCGTCCGCCAGAGGGCGGATGTTTTGGACACGCACGTGAGGCTTTCGCGCAACACACCACTTTCGAGGCCCGGCCCGGTCCTTCGACCAGAAAAGCCAATCGCCTCAAGTACTCCTACACCGCAGACATTAGCGCGTGGTTTATGGCTGAAAAGCGGCGCGTTGCTTGAGCGAATGGGGCGTTTGCGCGTTGAATCCGGGCTGTTGCTTCGATGCCACAAATGGCGGCGAGGCGGCCACGTTCCCGCGGTTTTGCGAGGGTCAGGCGCGACCGAGATATTTGGCGAAAGCCCTCAAGGTCTCTTCGGACACATGGTGTTCGATGCCTTCGGCGTCGACTTCCGCCGCCTCCTGCGAGACACCCACGGCGACCAGGAGATCGACGACGAGTCGATGCCTGGCGCGCACGCGGCGCGCCAGCATTTCTCCGGCGGGCGTCAGGAAGACCCCGCGATACAGCTTCGATGTCGCGAGCCCCTCGCGCTTCAGGCGGGCGATGCTCTTGATGGCCGTGGCGTGCGACACGCCCAGGCGTCGCGCAATGTCCGTCGGGCGCGCCTCGCCCTCCGTGCCGATCAGGTCTGAAATCAGTTCGGCATAGTCTTCCAGCAGCGCCGTCGCTTGGGCGCTGCGCGCCTTCTCGAATCGATGCGCCTGATCGGCTTCCGAGGGAAGGTCGGCCGGTGCGGCGACGAGCTTGTAGGATTTTGATTTCGGCATGGCGTGATCCCCCGACAATGCCCGCAGCTGCCGCAAATTTCAATCGGGATTGATTTTTGCGCCTTGGCGCTTAATTGTAGCCGTGGCTACAAACGGGGTCGCAATTCGCATGGACGAGCGCGTGGGCAGGGTCACGCTGGCCAGCAATACACTCACCGGGCGCGCGGAGGCCGAGGCGCGCTCCGTTCTGGCCGGGCGCGCCCGGGGGCTGCGCTCATACCTCGCGTTTCTCGGCCCGGCGGTCGTCGCTTCCATCGCCTACATGGACCCCGGCAATTTCGCGACCAACATCCAGGCGGGCGCGCAATACGGCTACAACCTGCTCTGGGTCGTGCTGATGGCCAATCTTGTGGCCATGCTGTTCCAGGCGCTCTCCGCCAAGCTCGGCATCGTCACCGGCCGCAACCTCGCCGAAATGTGTCGCGAGCGCTTCCCGAAGCCGGTGGCTTATTGCATGTGGGTCGCAAGCGAGATTGCGGCCATGGCGACCGACCTGGCCGAGTTCCTCGGC
>CAMFKC010000032.1 GCA_945956975.1 uncultured Methylocystaceae bacterium
ATGTTGGAGGGAATGATCGCGCGGCCCCGCGCGATTTCCGAGCGCACGAATTCCGGCGTCACGAATTCCGGGATTTCGGCGCCGAAGCTTTCGCCGTCGGCCACCGTCGCTGCGGCGTTCTCGACCGCGCGTTCGCGCCCGAGGTTTTCGCGATGCGCGACATAGATCATCTCTTCGGTGATGATGCCCGCGCGCGCGAATTCGTACTGCGTGACCGGGCCCGCGCCCGTGCCGCGCCGCGGCAGGCGGTTGGCCGGGCACGGCGGCACGAGCGAGTCGGCGGACACGTTGCCGTTATCCTCCGGCTTGATCGCGCGACCCTCGTAGGTCTCGAGATTGGCGCGGCTCGCGAGCCAGGTGCGGGCGGGCGGCAGGCCGGCGGAGAGATCCGGCGTGAACGAGGAATCGGTGTAGGGACCGGAGGGGTCGTAGACGCGGACCGGCGGCTCGTTGGCTTCCGGCGACAGCGCGATCTCGCGGAACGGCACGCGGATGGCGGGATGGCCGGCCGGCGTCGCGTAGACCTTGCGCGAACCCTGAATCGGGCCGGTGGTGACTGTCTCGGGCGTGAGCGGGCGCTTGGCGTGCACGTTCATCGGCTGTTCCTCCACATGAGGGACGGGCGCCGATTGTCCTGGAGGCGGGCCGTCCCTGTCGCCGGCATTACCCGGATCAGGTTCAGTGGGTGTCATCTCAGCCGCCCCGGACGATCCGGCGCAGCACCCCACGGCTGGCGAGAAAGATAGACCGCCGGCCACCGGCCTTCAAGCGCGGGCCCTACGGCAGCCGGTCGATGTGGCGGCCCTCCAGTGCGTCGTGCGGCAGCCGCCAGCCGAAATAGACCTCCACCTCCGCGATCCGGTCGTCGATCACGCGGAAGACTTCGGTATTGCGCAGCCGGGAGCCGTCGTTGAGGTGGCAGACGTAGGTCACGAAGACCCACTCCCCGTCCACGGCCAGATGCTCGAACACGAAACCTTCGATGTTCTCGTGATTTGGCCAGCAGAAGGCGAAATAGGCTTCGCGGCCGATGCCATTGTCCATCGGGCTGGTGAACCGGAAGTTCTCCGCGAGCAGCCCCTCGATAGCCTCCTTGTCCGACCGGACATAGGCTTCGAAACAGGCGCGCGTGACTTCCTCGGGACTCATCCGACCTCTCCAGCGGGACCGTCAGGCCCGAACGTGCGAGGCCTATTTTCGTTGCGCGGGGGCTTCCCCCCGCCCACGCGATATGATGATTATGTCCGACAATCAGAACGCTCCGGAGGAAAGATGACGGCGACACCCTTCAATGCCTCGCGCCCCAAGACGAGCCTCGCGGAAATAGAGGCGAGCGTCGGCAAGGAGGTCGGCCTCTCCCGCTGGTTCACGATCGACCAGGCGCTGATCACCGCCTTCGGCAAGCTCACGCAGGACGAATATTTCATCCACATGAACCCGGAGCGCGCTGCCAAGGAAACGCCGTTCGGCGGCTCGATCGCGCACGGCTTCCTCACGCTCTCGATGATGAGCGCCATGGCCTATGACGCGCTGCCGGAGGTCGAGGGCCGCACGATGGGCATGAACTACGGCTTCGACAAGATCCGCTTCCTCTCGCCCGTGCCCGCGGGCTCGAAGGTCCGCGCGCATTTCGTGATCTCGGCAGTCGAAAAGAAGTCGCCGCAGCAGGTCGTGGTGCGCTACGCGGTCTCGGTCGAGATCGAGGGCAAGCCCAAGCCGGCTATTGCCGCGGAATGGCTGACCGTGGCGTTTTTCGGATGAGCGCTTATTGAAACGACTCCCAGATCAGAAGCCCTCACCCTGAGGAGGCCCGAAGGGCCGTCTCGAAGGGTGGCCGGAATAACGAATTCAAGGCTTCGCCATCCTTCGAGATGCGCCCTTCGGGCGCTCCTCAGGATGAGGTAGGTTGATGCAACAAGGATTCAGGGACCAGTCAAAATGACCATCTCCTTCAAGGATCGCGTCGCCATCGTCACCGGCGCCGGCAATGGCCTCGGGCGCCAGCACGCGCTGGCGCTGGCCGCGCGCGGCGCGAAAGTCGTCGTCAACGATTTCGGCGGCGCGCGCGACGGTTCCGGCGGCTCGTCGGAAGCCGCCGACAAGGTCGTCGCCGAGATCAAGGCCGCCGGCGGCGAAGCCATGTCCGCGCCCTGCAGCGTAACCGACGAGAAGGGCGTCGCCGACATGGTGCGCAGCGCCATGGAGAAATGGGGTCGTATCGACATCCTCATCAACAATGCCGGCATCCTGCGCGACAAGACCTTCTCTAAGATGGACATCGCCGACTTCCGGCTCGTGGTCGACGTGCATCTGATGGGCTCCGTCATCTGCACCAAGGCAGTGTGGGACATCATGCGCGCGCAGAACTACGGCCGCATCGTTCTGACCGCGTCGTCGTCCGGCATCTACGGCAACTTCGGACAGGCGAACTACGGCGCGGCAAAGATGGCCATGGTGGGCCTGATGAACGTGCTCTGCCAGGAAGGCGCGAAGAACAACATCCACGTCAACACGCTCGCGCCGACGGCGGCCACGCGCATGACGGAGGAGCTTCTGCCCAAACAGGCGCTCGATCTCATGCGTCCGGAACTGATCACGCCCGGCGTGCTCTATCTCGTCAGCGAGGAAGGCCCGACGCGGTATATTCTGGGCGCAGGCGCAGGCGCCTTCGCGCGCACGATCATCTACGAGACCGACGGCCTCTACATCGACGACCCGACGCCCGAGAAGGTTGCCGAGCATTTCGCCGAGATCAGCGATCCCGCGAAGCAGGAGGCGCTGCAGAACGCGTTCTCGCAGACGAACAAATATGTCGGCAAGGCGGCCGCCGCGAAGGGCGTGGCGCTGAACAAGGGCTGAAACTCGTCATTGCGAGCGGAGCGAAGCAATCCAGAGCCAAGGCCCGGCTCTGGATCGCCACGTCGCTTCGCTCCTCGCGATGACGGTGAGGAGTTGAAAAGTGTCCCTCGACGTCAAAACCCTCGACGAACCCCGCCTCGCCGCCTGGCTCGAGAAAAACCTCGATGGCTTCAGGGGCCCGCTGAAGGCGACCAAGTTCGGCGACGGCCAGTCGAACCCGACCTTCCTGATCGAGGCCGCCAGCGGCGCCTACGTCCTGCGCCGCAAGCCGCCGGGCGTGCTTCTGAAGTCCGCTCACGCGGTCGACCGCGAATTTCGCGTGCAGAAGGCGCTCGCCGGCTCCGGCGTGCCGGTCGCGAAGATGTATCTGCTCTGCGAGGACGACAGCGTCATCGGCACGGCCTTCTACATCATGGAGCGCATCCAGGGCCGCATCTTCTGGAAGCCCGACCTGCCGGAGGTCTCAGCAAGCGATCGTGCGAAAATCTACGACGAGATGAACCGCGCGCTGGCCGCGCTGACGAAGCTCGATCCGGCTGAGGTGGGCCTCTCCGACTTCGGCCGCCCCGGCTCCTATTTCGAGCGCCAGTTCAAGCGCTGGACCGACCAGTACCGCGCGTCGGAGACCGAAACCATCGGGGCGATGGACGACCTCATCGCATGGCTCTCGGGCAACACGCCGCCCGACGACGGCCGCGTCTCCATCGTCCATGGCGACTACCGCCTCGACAATATGATCTTCCACCCGACCGAACCGCGGCTGCTCGCGGTTCTCGACTGGGAACTCTCGACGCTCGGCCACCCCTTCGCCGACATTTCCTATCAGTGCATGCAGTGGCGCACGGATTCGAAGAGCATCTTCTCCGGCCTCGGCGGTCTCGACCGCAAGGCGCTGGGCGTGCCGACGGAAGAAGAATATGTCGCCGCCTTCTGCAAGCGGGCCGGGCTCGACGGCATCCCGAACTGGGACTTCTACATCGCCTTCAACTTCTTCCGGCTCGCGGCCATCATCCAGGGCGTCATGAAGCGGGCGCTGGATGGCAACGGCTCCAATCCCGAACGCGGCCTGGCGATGGGGGCAATGGTCCCAGTCCTAGCTGAAGCTGGGCTTCAGACGATCGGCAGGGTCTGACGCGCCGCCGACTTGTTTTCGCCGCACGGCGGTCTATGTTGCACCGCATAACATCGGCGCGGCGACGATACAGGTCTGCTCGCGCGCATCAGGGCGTTCAGGCCGATTGCGGTCGCTCTCCCGCAGCAGGCGACCGTTCGACGCTATGAAACGCGCAATCATCATCGTTCTCGCACTCGCCATCCTGTTCGGGCTTGCCGGCGGATTGGGATATTTCCAGTTCGTCAAGAAGCCGGAGATGATCAAGGGCTTCATCCAGAGCGCCGGCCAGCCGACGAATTCCGTCGCCGCCGCCGAGGCCAAGACAGAGACCTGGACGCCGACGCTGAATGCCATCGGCTCGCTGCGGGCCACGCAGGGCGTGGAAATCGCGCCACAGGTCGGCGGCGTCGTGCGCGCGATCCGTTTCGAATCCTCGCAGGACATCAAGAAGGGCGCGCTGCTGGTCGAGATCGACGATTCGACCGAACAGGCCGATTTGAAATCCAGCCAGGCGGCGCTCGTGAACGCGCAAACCACGCTGGACCGCCAGTCCAAGCTCGTGTCGGGCGGAAATACGACGCAGGCGAGCCTGGACCAGGCGACGGCGGCGCGCGATCAGGCCGCCGCCGCCGTCGAGCGCATCAAGGCGGTGATCGCGCAGAAGCGCATCGTCGCGCCCTTCGACGGCCGCCTCGGCATCCGGCGCATCGACATCGGCCAGTACGTTTCGCCGGGCACGCCGCTGGTGACGCTGCAGCAGCTCGATCCGATCTACGTCGACTTCCAGGCGCCGGAGCAATATTTCGCGCAGCTCGCGGTCGGCCAGACGATCGCCCTGACGGTCGACGCCTTCCCCGGCAAGGCGTTCAGCGGCAAGGTGAAATTCCTCGACGCCCGCATTTCGACCGACACGCGCAACTTCCTCGTGCGCGGCGAGATCGAGAACAACGCCAAGACCCTGCTGCCCGGCATGTTCGCCAATGTGACCGTGTCCGCTGGCGCGCCGCGCCAGGTCGTCACCCTGCCGCGCACGGCGATTGTCTATTCGCTCTATGGCGACAGCGTCTATGTGTTGAAGACGCCCGCGCCGAAGCCCGGCGAAGCGCAGGCGGCGCCCGCCCCCAGCGCCGGCCAGGCGCCGTCCGATCTCTACGAGGTGGAGCGACGCTTCGTGCGGATCGGGGAAACGCAGGGCGACCGGATCGAAATCGTCGACGGCGTGAAAGTCGGCGAAAAGGTGGTGACGGAAGGTCAGGTGAAGCTGTTCCCGGGCATGCGCGTGCGCATCGACCCGAAGGCCGGCCTGCCCCCGATGAATCCGATGCCGAAGCTTTGAGGCCTGACGCGTGGGCTCCTTCACAGACATCTTCATCCGACGCCCGGTTCTGGCGACCGTCGTCAGCCTGCTGATCCTCCTCGTCGGCGCGCAGGCGGGCTTCAAGCTGCAGATCCGGCAATATCCGGAGCTGTCCCAGACGACGATCACCATCACGACCGCCTACCCCGGCGCCAACGCCGACCTCATCAAGGGCTTCATCACGACGCCGATCGAACAGGCCGTGGCGAGCACGGAAGGCATCGACACGCTCGTCGCCAATTCCCAGCAGAACGTCTCGACCATCACGCTGAACATGCGGCTGAACGCCAGCCCCGATCGCGCCGTCGCCGACGTTCTCTCGAAGATCCAGCAGGTGAAGAGCCAGCTGCCGCGCGAGGCGCAGGACCCTGTCGTCGTCAAGCAGACCGGCCAGGGCTACGCGCTTCTCTACATGTCCTTCAACTCGGACGTGCTGACATCCTCGCAGATCACCGACTATCTGACCCGCGTCGTGCAGCCGAGGCTGCAGGTTCTCGACGGCGTCGCCAATGCGCAGATCCTCGGCGGCCAGACATTCGCCATGCGCATCTGGCTCGACCCGACGAAGATGGCCTCGCGCGGGGTGACGGCCGGCGACGTGCGCAACGCGCTCGCCGCCAACAATTTCACGGCCGCCGCCGGCCAGATCAAGTCCGACTACACGCAGACATCGATCAACGCGCTCACCTCGCTCGACAGCGCCAAGGCCTTTGCGCAGCTCGTCGTCGTCGCCCGCGGCGACGCGCTGGTTCGCCTCGGAGACATCGCCCGCGTCGAGCTCGGCCCCGAAAGCGCCGACGCCTCATCGGTGTTCGACGGATTGAAGGCCGTGTTCATCGGCATCTACGCGACGCCGACCGCCAACCCGCTGACGGTCATCAACGAGGTCCGCAAGGCCTTCCCCAGCGTCGAATCCCAATTGCCCGCCGGCATTCATGCGGCGATCGCCTACGACGCGACGGAATTCATCCGCGCTTCGATCTGGGAAGTCGCCAAGACGCTGGGCGAAGCCGCCATCATCGTCATCGTGGTCATCTTCCTGTTCCTCGGCAATTTCAGGTCGACGATCATTCCGATCGTCACCATCCCGCTGTCGTTGATCGGCGTGATGATTTTCCTGCTCGCGATGGGCTATTCGATCAACCTCCTGACGCTTCTCGCCTTCGTGCTTGCCATCGGCCTCGTGGTCGACGACGCCATCGTTGTCGTGGAGAACATCTGGCGCCACATCGAGGACGGCATGACGCCGCAGGAGGCCTCGCTCGTCGGCGCGCGCGAGATCGCAGGCCCCGTCATTTCCATGACGATCACGCTCGCTGCGGTCTATGCCCCGATCGGCTTCGTGTCGGGCCTGACTGGCGCCCTCTTCCGCGAATTCGCCTTCACGCTCGCCGGCTCGGTTGTCGTCTCCGGCGTCATCGCTCTGACGCTGTCGCCGATGATGTGTTCGAAGCTGCTGAAGCCCCGCCCGCACGGCGAGAGCGGCGGGTTTGCGGCCTGGCTCGACCGGCTGTTCGAAAGGCTGCGCCAGCGCTACGAGCGTCGCTTGCACCGGACGCTGAACTTCCGCGCGCTCACCGTCGCCATCCTGGTCGGCGTTCTCGCCATCACCGCCGTCATGTTCGTCACGACGCCGAAGGAACTCGCCCCTGAAGAAGACCAGGGCATCCTTCTCTCGATCCTGAAGACCCCGCAGTCCGGCAACCTCGACTACACGGAATCGGCGACGCAGAAGCTCTGGCAGATCGTCGAATCCATCCCCGAGCATGCGCATCTCTTCGTCATCAACGGCTTCGCGGGCGTGCATCAATCCTTCGCCGGCATCCTGCTGAAGCCCTGGGATCAGCGCACACGCACGCAGAAGCAGATCCAGCAGAGCGAATTGCAAGGCAAGCTCGCGACGATCCCATCGGCGTCGGCCTTCGCCTTCTCGCCGCCGCCGCTGCCCGGCTCCACCGGAGGCCCGCCCATGCAATTCGTCATCCGCACGACGGGCGATTACCAGCGCCTGGCGCAGGTCGTGGCCGACATGCAGAAGGCGGCGACCGCCAGCGGCATGTTCATCTTCACGGACGTCGACCTGAAGTTCGACACGCCGCAAATCGAGTTCAAGATCGACGCCGCCAAGGCCAATCGCCTGGGCTGGTCGATGCAGGACATCGGCGGCGCGCTGGCCACCATGCTGGGCGGCAATTACGTCAACCGCTTCAATCTGTATGGCCGGTCCTACCAGGTCATCCCGCAGGCGCCGCGCGACTTCCGCGACGCCAAGGACTGGCTGACGCGCTACCAGCTGCGCACGACGTCCGGCGAACTCGCGCCGCTCTCCACGGTCGCGACAATCCAGCAGACCGTGCAACCCAATGCATTGACCGAGTTCCAGCAGCTTTCGTCCGCGACCCTCTCCGGCGTGCCCTACCCGGGCCGCACGCTGGGCGAGGCGATCGAATTCCTGACATCCAAGTCGAAGGAAATCTTCCCCGAGGGCTACACCTACGACTTCCAGGGCGACGCGCGGCAATACGTGCAGGAATCAAATGCGCTCACCATCACCTTCATCTTCGCGCTGATCGTGATCTTCCTCGTGCTCGCCGCGCAGTTCGAAAGCTTCCGCGACCCGTTCATCGTTCTGATCGCGCTGCCGACCTCGATGTTCGGCGCGCTCCTGCCGCTCAATCTAATGAGCATCATGGGGCTGGCCAGCCTCAACATCTACTCGCAAATCGGCCTCGTCACCCTGATCGGACTCATCTCCAAGCACGGCATCCTCATGACGGAATTCGCCAACCGCATGCAGGAAGAGCAGGGTATGAGCCGCCGCGAGGCGATCGAACACGCCGCCGGCGTCCGTTTGCGCCCCATCCTGATGACGACGGCGGCCATGGTGATCGGCGTTGTGCCGCTGATCATCTCGAGCGGCGCCGGCGCCCAGAGCCGCATCGCCATCGGTATCGTCATCGCGGCGGGCATGAGCATCGGCACGATCTTCACCCTGTTCGTGACCCCGGCGATCTACACTCTCATCGCCAAGGACCATTCACACGACCGCGAGCAGATGGGCCTCGCCCCGGCCCAGCCGGCGGCGCCATTGGCGCATAACGCCGCGGAGTGATAGAGAGCGCACGCGCCGACAGGCCCCCTCCCCAACCCTCCCCCGCTTCGCGGGTGAGGGGACGGCCGGCAATCGTGATCTGCGATCTGCGGGACGCGACGCATCTGCTCCCTCTCCCGCGCAGCGGGGGAGGGTTGGGGAGGGGGTCGGGCAGCCCAGTAAAGGCCTCATCTTGAACGCCCCGCCCGCCAAAGCAGACCCCGTCTCCCGCCGCCGCACCTTCGCGATCATCTCGCATCCGGACGCCGGCAAGACCACGCTGACTGAAAAGCTGCTGCTGTTCGGCGGCGCAATCCAGCTCGCGGGCGAAGTGCGCGCCAAGCAGAACCGCCGCCAGACCCGGTCGGACTGGATGGGCATCGAGCGCGAACGCGGCATTTCCGTCGTGACCTCGGTCATGACCTTCGAATACGGCGATTGCGTCTTCAACCTGCTGGATACGCCCGGCCACGAGGACTTCTCGGAGGACACCTACCGCACGCTGACGGCCGTCGATTCCGCGATCATGGTGATCGACGCGGCCAAGGGCATCGAGGCGCGCACGCGCAAGCTGTTCGAGGTCTGCCGCCTGCGCGACATTCCCATCGTCACCTTCGTCAACAAGCTCGACCGGGAGGCGCGCGATCCCTTCGAGACGCTGGACGAGATCGAGAAGACGCTGGCGCTCGATACGACGCCCATGACCTGGCCGATCGGCTCGGGCCGCGCCTTCTGCGGCACCTATGACCTGCGCCACAATGTCGTCCGCAAGCTCGACGCCGACATCGATGCGGAGCCGATGAAGGTGTCCGGTCCCGACGATCCGCAGATCGCCGCGCTCGCGGGCGAAACACTCGCCGCGCACACGGCCGGCGAGATCGAACTGGCGATGGGCGCCTCCAAGCCGTTCGACAAGAAGGCTTTCCTCGAGGGCCATATGACGCCGGTGTTCTTCGGCTCGGCGCTGCGCACCTTCGGCGTGCGCGACCTGATCGACGCCCTGGCCGAACTGGCGCCCCCGCCGCGCGGCCTCGACACCGCGACCCGCCATGTCGATCCCCGCGAAAACAAGATGACGGGCTTCGTGTTCAAGATCCAGGCGAACATGGACCCCAACCACCGCGACCGCATCGCCTTCCTGCGCGTGACCTCCGGCAAGCTGGCGCGCGGCATGAAGGCGAAGCTGATCAGGACGGGCAAGAACATGGCGCTCAACGCGCCGCAATTCTTCTTCGCGCAGGACCGCACCATCGCCGACGAGGCCTATGCCGGCGATGTCGTCGGCATTCCCAACCACGGCGTTCTGCGCATCGGCGACACGCTGACCGAGGGCGAGGAACTGATCTTCCGGGGCGTACCGAGTTTCGCCCCCGAGATTCTGCGCCGCGTCCGCATCGGCGACGCGATGAAGGCCAAAAAGCTGAAGGAAGCCCTGCAGCAGATGGCCGAAGAAGGCGTCGTGCAGGTCTTCACGCCCAACGACGGCTCGGGCTCCATGGTCGGCGTCGTCGGCGCGCTGCAGCTCGACGTGCTCGCAGAGCGGCTGAAGGCGGAATACGGGCTGGAAGTCTCGTTCGAACAGAGCCGGTTCGAGATCTGCCGCTGGGTCTCGGCCAAGGAAAAGGGCGAGCTCGAAAAATTCCTGCGCGCCTATCCCGCCTCCATCGCCGACGATCTCGACGGCGCGCCGGTCTTCATGGCGACGTCGGCCTTCAACCTCCGCTACGAGGAGGAGCGCTGGCCTGACATTGTTTTTTCCGATGTGAAGGATTATCAGGCTTCCAACCCGAAATAAGGCTGCTGGCGGGCGGCCGGGGCGTTCGCGCCCTTGATTTCCATCGGGCGGGAAATCCTTGATGACAAAGATTCTTCCGGTGATCATGTGCGGCGGCGCAGGCACGCGCGTGTGGCCCGAAT
>CAMFKC010000033.1 GCA_945956975.1 uncultured Methylocystaceae bacterium
ACAAGGTTCTGGAGGAGGAAGAGGCGGCCGCCCACAAGCTCGACCGCAAGATCGTCGCGGAAGAACATTGGGTGCGCTACGGCGTGTCCGGCCGGCGCAAGCGCAACATGCGCCGCATGGCCGAACTCGGCGACATGCGCCGCGCCAAGCGCGAGGCCCGGCGCGCCGAAGGAACCGTGCAATTGCAGGTCAGCGAGGCGCAGGTCTCGGGCAAGCTCGTGATCGACGCCGAAGACCTCTCGAAGAGTTACGGAGACCGCGCCATCGTGAAGAACCTGTCGCTGCGCGTGCTGCGCGGCGACCGGCTCGGCCTCGTTGGCGCGAATGGCGCCGGCAAGACGACGCTGGTCAATCTGCTGACCGGCAAGCTGGCGCCGGACGCGGGCCGCGCGAAGCTGGGCGCGAACGTCGAAATGGCGACGCTCGACCAGTCGCGCGCCGCGCTCGATCCGGCCGACACCGTCGCCAATTTCCTGACCGGCGGCGGCGAGTGGATCGAGATCGCCGGCAAGAAGAAGCATGTCGTGGGCTACATGCAGGACTTCCTGTTCAAGCCCGAACAGGCGCGCACACCCGTCTCGCGCCTCTCCGGCGGCGAGCGGGCGCGGCTCATGCTCGCGCGCGCGTTGGCCTTGCCCTCGAATTTTCTGGTGCTCGACGAGCCGACCAACGATCTCGATCTGGAAACGCTTGATCTCGTTGAGGAAATGCTGGCCGATTATCCCGGCACGGTTCTGGTCGTCAGCCACGACCGCGATTTCCTCGACCGCGTCGCGACCTCCGTACTGGTGGCGGAAGGCGAAGGCCGGTGGATCGAATACGCCGGCGGCTATTCGGACATGGTCGCCCAGCGCGGCGCCGGCGTCGGCGCACGGGTGGTGGACAGGCAGAAGGCGGAAGCAAAGCCCAAACAAGACGCACGGCAGGACGCCAAACAGAAACGCAAGCTGAACTTCAACGAGAAGCACGCGCTCGAAAATCTGCCCGCCGAAATGGACCGCCTGCGCGCCCAACGCGAAAAGGCGCAGACCATACTCGCCGATCCCGATCTCTACGCCCGCGAACCCAGGAAATTCGAACAGGCGTCGGCGGCGCTGGCGAAGATCGATGCGGATCTTGCCGCCGCGGAGGACCGCTGGCTCGAACTCGAATTGCTGCGGGAAGAACTAGAAGGCTGATCCGCCGAGGGAACCGAAGCGCTGCCGTGCGGTTCTTCGCCGATGATCCCGCAGAGGCCCTCGCGAACCCTCATGATCGTTGCAGTGCTCGCCTGCGACGCGGCGATCACCATCTCGAAATTCGTGGTCGGCTTCATCACGGGCAGTTCGTCGATGCTCAGCGAAGCGGCGCACACCCTAGTCGATTCCTCGATCGGCTTGCTCCTGCTTTACGGCGAGCGCCGTGCGGCCCTGCCTGCGGACGATGCGCATCCCTTCGGATATGGCCGCGAAATCTACTTCTGGAGTTTCGTCGTCTCGCTGCTGATGTTTTCAGGCGGCGCGATCGTCACCTTCTATTCCGGCGTCCTGGCGGCGCTTCATCCCGAGCCTCTCGGCGACCTGCGCGCAGGATATCTGGTCCTGGCGATCGCCGGGGTTTTCGAGGCGGGGTCCCTTTGGGTCGCCTGGCGCAGGTTCGACGTCGAGCGCCACGGCGCGCCGATCCTCGAGAGCATCGTCGCGAGCAAGGACGCGCCGACCTTTGTGGTCTTGCTGCAGAGCGCAGCGGGCGTCCTTGGCATACTGATCGCCTTCACCGGCTCCTTCGCCGCCGCCAATCTCGGCCTTGCCCGCGCGGACGGCCTCGCCTCCTGCGCGATCGGCGTGCTGCTCGCCGCCACCGCGTTCGTTCTGGCCAGGGAGAGCAAGAAGCTGCTTCTCGGCGAGCCTGCGCGCAAGGAGGTCGCCGACAGCATTCTCGACCTTGCGCGAAGACAGCGCGATGTTCTGGGCGTGGATGACATCCACACCGTGCAGATGGCTCCAGACCAGATCATCGTCACGCTCGAGGTAGACTTCCGCGACAGCCTGCGGACGCCTCAGATCGAAAGCGCTATCGCCGACATCGAGAACCGCGTCCGCGCTGCAGTGCCGGAAGTCACTGAAATCTTCGTGCACCCGACGCCGTCGAACTGATCAGTCGCGTCCCGGAGCGTCCTCGCAGGACTGGTCGAAGGCCGATAGCGCATCCTCAAGATAATCGGGCAGCAGCGGCATGGCGAGCAGATAAGCGGATGTCTTGCCCTCGCGGCGGCTGCCGGCTTCCTTGACGGCCGAGCGCCAATCGCCGGCCTCGAAGTCGCCGCGGCCGATCCAGGCGAGCGCCACCAGCGAATCCTGCTCGTCGGCGTCCATCGCATCGATGAACTGCGTCAGCTCGCGACGCGCCGGGAGGTCTGCCGCGCTTGTCAGCGCCACGGCTTCCTCGTCGTCGGCGGGATTGGATGCGTCTGGCGCAACGCCCGCGTCCACCGCCTCGATCTGGCGGCTCATCGAGGCCACGAAGCAGACCTTCTCCACCGCGATTTCGGGCATGTCGGGTTCGTTTTCACGCTGCACGGCCTGGTCCTCGCATTGACTGATGCAGCCCGACAACGCTCCAGACCCGATTAAGGTTCAAGGTGAATTCGCCCTTGTTCCCGCCCCGTTCAGGTCCTAGGGCTAGCGCCGATGAAGCGGAGCTGGCGGGTTGTCCGAACAGGCCGATACGCGGCCGGCGAGTAGTTTTGCCATTCTTCGCCGGCTCTTGAATGATCATGGCCGGCGCTACGGCGTGGCCTATTTTGCCGCGCTCGCATTCATGTGCGCGGGCTCGGCCGCGACGGCGCTCGTCGCATACCTTCTGAAGCCCGTGCTGAACCAGATGGTCGAGCCCGAGGGCCTGCGCGCCATGCGGGTCCTTTCGTTCGCGGTTGCGGGCCTGTTCGCGGTGCGCGGCCTCGCGTCCTATTTCTCGCAAGTGCTGTTGGCCCGCACCGGCGCGCGGATTGTCGCCGGCCTGCAGATGCGCCTGTTCGACCGGTTGCTCGACCAGGACGTCGCCTTTCTGCGCGATACGCATTCCTCGGACATGCTGGCCCGCGTCTCCATCGCGGCATCCGGCGTGCGTGACACGCTGCAGGTCCTGACGACATCGGCGGGCCGCGACGCCGCTACGCTTTTGTGTCTCGTGGCCGTGATGTTCGTGCAGGACACCGCACTGGCGCTGATCGCGGTCGCTGCAATGCCGCTCGCGGGATTCGGGCTGTCGCGGCTCGTCGCCGCCGTACGCCGGCTGTCGCGCCGCTCCTTCGATGGATCTGCCCGCGTGATGCAGACCTTGCAGGAGACCCTGCAAGGGATCGGCGTCGTGAAAGCCTTCAATCTCGAGAACGAGATGCGCGCGCGCATGGGCGCTTCCATCGAGGATGTCGCGCGCTCCGCCGATCGCGCCGCGGTGCGCATGGCGCTGGCGAGCCCGATCGCCGATTTCATCGCAGGCGTCGCCATCGCCATCATTCTTTTCTACGGCGCATGGCGGGTGACGGTGGCGAGCGCGGATGCAGGCGCTTTCTTTTCTTTCGTCGTCGCCATGCTCATGGCCTACGAGCCCGGCAAGCGGCTTGCGCGCGTGCCGCTCGAGATGCAGGCGGGCATCGATCAGGCCCGCATGATCTACGAAATTCTCGATACGCCCGCCACCGAGGCGCCACGCTCCGGCCAACCTGCGCTGCGGGTCAGCGCGGGCCGGATCGAATATATGGATGTCGGCTTTTCCTATCGCCCCGGAGAGCCGGCGCTCGACGATCTCAGTCTCGTTTTCGCGCCCGGCGAGACGACGGCGCTGGTCGGCGTCTCGGGCGCCGGCAAGTCGACCATCGTTTCGCTGCTGCTGCGCTTTTACAAACCGTCGGCCGGCGCGATCTTCATCGACGCGCAGGACATCGCGGGCGTCGAATTGCGCTCGCTGCGCGACGCCATCGCTTACGTTCCGCAGGATGTCTTCCTGTTTCGTGGCTCGGTCCGCGACAATATCGCGCTCGGCCGCATCGGCTCGACGCAGGACGAGATCGCGCTGGCTGCGACCCGCGCCAATGCGGACGATTTCATCCGCGCCTTCCGCGACGGCTACGATACGGACGTCGGAGAACTCGGGCAGAATCTGTCTGGCGGCCAGAAGCAGCGCATCGCCATCGCGCGCGCCATGCTGAAGGACGCGCCCATCCTCGTGCTCGACGAGCCGACCGCAGCGCTCGATTCCGAAAGCGAGCGGGAAGTGAAGAAGGCGCTCGACGAACTGCGCAGCGGTCGCACGACGATCGTCATCGCCCATCGCCTGCAAACGATCCTGTCCGCCGATTCGATCTGCCTGATCGACAAGGGACGGCTGGTGGCGAGGGGCAGCCACGCGGAATTGCTGGCGAAAGAGCCCGCCTACCGCGCGTTGGTCGAGGCGCAATTCGCCGAGGATGTGGCGGCGGAGTAGGGCGTCGGCCTTACAGGCCTCCTCTAAACGATGGCTGCGTGAGCGCCTATTGCGCAGCGCGCTTGCGCAACACCATGTCGCCGCGCAGCAGGAACTTCTGCGCGCGCTTGCCGGTGTCGACTTCCGTGGTGAACACATTGCCCTTCGAGTCGATCGCCAGATTGTGCACCCAGTGGAACTCGCCGGCGTTGCGGCCATTGCGGCCGAACGCGCCCACCACGTCGCCGGTGTCGCGCTTGATCAGGCGAACCTCATTGTTGGCGCCGTCGGCGTTGATCAGCCAGGTTTCATCCGCATCGGGAAAGAGTTCGAGATCCCACACCGAGCCATTCGCGCGCGTCGCCGTCTCCACGAAAATCTCTTTCACGAAAGTCCCGTCCTTGCGAAACACCTGGATGCGGTCGTTCACGCGGTCGCAGACGTAGACGAGCCCGTCGCGCGCGATGCGAACGCAATGCACGGGATTGCCGAATTGCTTCGAGGGCGCGGCCGCTGGATCATAGGCAGGCGCCTTGTCGTCGGTCGGCTTGCCGCCATAGGCGCCCCACATGCGCTTGAACGCGCCTGTCGTTGCGTCGAACACGATGACCCGATGGTTGTAGTACCCGTCCGCGACGTAGAGTTCATTGGCGGCTGCGTCCACCGTCATGTTGGCGGGTTTGCCGAGGCGGGTCGTGTCGGCGGAGTTGGTCTGCTCGCCGGGCTTGCCGATCTGCAGCACGAACTTGCCGTCCTTGGTGAATTTCAGGATCTGCCCGTCCTTCTCGCCGTTGCCGGCGAGCCAGACGAAGCCCTGCGCGTCGACGTAGACGCCGTGTTCGTTGGAGGGCCAGTCGTAGCCCTGGCCCGGCCCGCCCCAGCTGCGCAAGAGAACGCCGGCCTGGTCGAATTCCATCACCGGCGGCGCGGGCTTGCAGCATTTCGTGCGCGGCGGATCGAGCGCTGCAGCCTTTTCGTCGTCGGTCAGGGTCTTGGGCCGCTGCACGACCCAGATGTGATCGTCGCCGTCCACCGCCACGCCGGCGGCCTGTCCCATGATCCAGTTGTTGGGCAACGGCTTCGGCCAGGCGGCGTCGACCTCGTATTTTGGCGCCTCCGCGCCGAACGCAGGCGCGATGGCGAATGCAGAGGCGATCCAGCAAGCGTGAAAAAGCGCGCGCGTCCCGTGTCGTCCCATCGTATCCTCCCGCGGATGGCGGCTCTCGTCGGCAGCCTTCGCGCGACCAGAGTGCACCGGCTGCCACGCGCGGCACAATGGGCGTCGATGCAAGTAAAAATCAGCGAAGCGCAACCGCCTGCAGCGTCAGCAGCGGCGAGCCGCCCTCGTCGTAGACGACCATGGCCGGCCCGGCGATCGCGAACGACCTGGCGGCCCCCAGCGCTTGGACCAGTGCGCGTTCGCGTTCGGCGAGCGGCGGCGGACAGGCCATCATGGTGGACGCGGCAGGCCCGATCTTCAGCGTGCGGCCCTTGCTTTCATAAGCGCCCGTCAGCCGGTTGCAGCCGGCTGTCGCGCCAAGTCGTCCATCCCTTCGGAACACGATGCTTGGTTCGCGCGCCTTTTCGTCCAGATGCACGGCGGAGCCGTTGATCGCGACGATCTTCCAGTAGGTTTCCTTCAGCGCGGCTTTCGCCCTGTTGCGCTCGCAGCTCTCGCCGGGCCAGGCGGCGACGAAGCGGCTCACCGCCAGCGTGCGGCGCGGCGGACCTTCCATGCCGGGCTTGATGGCGAAGCGGCCTTCGACCGTCACGAACAGCGGCGCGCCGAGCGCGGACCTTTGAGCGGTATAGGCCGCCTCTAGGGCCTTGTACGCGCCTTCCATCGCGACCGGCACGCTCCGCCCGCTCCGGCAAAGGCGGAAGCTGGCGGCGTCGGCCAGATAGGTGAACTCGCCGCTCACAAGCACCGGCGGCCGCGGGGCGCCGGCGGTTTTTGCAGTCTGCGCTGCGGCTGCGGTTGAAATCGCCATGCCCGCGAAGAAGATCGTCATCAACGTCGCGCGCATCCTGCGTCTCCGCCGCCCCTATAAACCCTTAGCACAGGCGCGACGGCGGCGGCAGGGCGGCTAGGCCTTCTTCTGCGCCTCGATCCGGAACGGATGCGCGGGATAGACGCCCAGAATTCGCACTTCCTTGGAAAAGAACTGGAGTTCCTCCAGCGCCAGCTTCAGCGCGCAGTCTTCCGGATGGCCGTCGACATCGGCCAGAAACTGCGTCGCGGTAAATTCCCCTTCCAGCATGTAGCTTTCGAGCTTGGTCATGTTGACGCCATTCGTCGCGAATCCGCCGAGCGCCTTATAAAGCGCGGCCGGCACGTTGCGGACGCGAAACACGAAGGACGTCACGGTCGGCCCGTTGTTGGGCGCGGCCCAGTCCGGCTGCCGCGACAGAATGACGAAGCGCGTGGTGTTGTGCGCGGCGTCCTCGACATTCTCCGCGAGGATGTCGAGATCGTAGATGGAGGCCGCGAGCTTGGGTGCGAGCGCGGCCCGCTTCGGGTTCTGCCATTCCATGATCTGGCGAGCGGCGCCGGCGGTATCGCCGAAAACATGCGCCTTGAGCCCGTATTGCCGGATGATCCGGCGGCACTGGCCGAGCGCGTGGACGTGGCTGTAGACGTCGGTCAGCGCGTTGATGTCGGCGCCCTTCATCGCCATCAGCTGGAAGCGGATGGGCAGGAAATATTCGCCGATGATGTGCAGGCCCGCTGTCGGCAGGAACTGGTGGATGTCGGCCACGCGGCCGGCCAGGGAATTTTCGATCGGGATCATGCCGAGCGCGGCCGTGCCGTCGGAAATGGCGGCCAGCGCATCCTCGAACGTCGCGCAGGGCATCGGGTCCATGTCCGGGAACACGTCGGCGCAGGCGATATGCGAATTGGCGCCCGGTTCGCCCTGGTAGGCGATCTTCTGCTTGGTCATTTTTCCTTGCCTTTTGCGGCGAACAGCGCGCGGACACGCTCGAGGTCGGCTGGCGTGTCTACACCGCGGGCGGCGGTATCGACCAGAGCAAGGTCGATGCGCATGCCCGCTTCCAGAGCGCGGAGCTGCTCCAGCCGCTCGCACCGTTCGAGCGGGGAGGGCGGCAGGGCGACGAATCGGGCGAGCGCGGCGCGACGGTAAGCGTAGAGGCCGATGTGACGAATGGCCGCTTCCGCTCCCCAGGGTATGGGCGCACGGGAAAAGTAAAGCGCTCGGAGGCGCGCGGGCCCCAGCCGGACGCCTGCGACCTTCACCGCGTCGGAATCGTCGCGCTCGCCGGGGTCTGCAACGACGCCGAGCGTCCCGATGTCGACCGCAGCGTCCGCCATCAGCGAGACCGCAGCCTGGATCGCCGCGGGCTCCACCAGAGGTTCGTCTCCCTGCACGTTGACGACCAGATCATGGACGCCTTCCGGGTCGATTGCCTCGATGGCCTCGGAAATCCGGTCGGAACCGGAGACATGGCCTGCGCCTGTCAGGACCGCCCGCCCGCCGGCCGCGGCGACCACGGCGGCGATTTCGGCGGAGTCCGTCGCGACGGCGACCGGGCCGACGGCAGCGGCGACTGCCCGGGACCAGACCCGCACGATCATCGGCTGGCCCGATATGTCCGCAAGCGCCTTGCCGGGCAGCCGCTGCGAGGCAAGACGGGCGGGAATGACGATGATCGGACGCGACATGAGCAGGGCGGAAAGTCGGAGAAAGCGGGAGGTTATAGGCTGTTGCCAAGGCGCGGGCAAAACGGGTAATCAGCAGTCGCGTCGCCGCGGGCAAACGGCGGAAGCACGAGAATTGTCAGCGCCACGGATCGGAGCGCCGCAAATATGAACATGGAAATCAACAAGATGGCCGGCGCCCTGTTGGGCTCGCTTCTCGGCGTGATGGCGCTCGGCATGTTCTCGAACGTGCTGTATGCGCCAGATCCGATGAAGAAGGCCGGCTACGACCTGCCCGGCGCCGCGCCCGAGGGCCACGGCGGAGCCGCGGCGGCGGCCGCGTCCTCTGCCGAGCCGTTCCCGGTCCTGCTCGCCAAGGCCGATCCCAAGAAGGGCGAGGCGCTGGCCAAGCCCTGCACCGCCTGCCATGACTTCTCGAAAGGCGGCGCCGCCAAGGTCGGTCCGCCGCTCTATGGCGTGGTCAACCGCGCCAAGGGGCATATCGCCGGCTTCGCTTATTCGGACGCCATGAAGGCCAAGGGCGGCGATTGGAGCTTCGACGAACTGAACAAGTTCATCGCCAACCCCAAGGCGGACATCCCCGGCACCAAGATGGCCTATGCGGGCGAGAAGGACGACGCCAAGCGCGCCGACATCGTCGCCTACCTGAATTCGCTTGCGGACAGCCCGGCTCCGTTGCCGAAGGCGGACGCCAAGCCGGCCGACGCAGCCAAGCCGGCCGAGGCCGCCAAGCCCGCCGAAGGCGCAGCCCCTGCGGCTCCGCACAAGTAATCGAGCGCGCAGCGCCTGCGGCGCCGCACAAGTAATGGTGCGCTGCACTTAAGGTGAATTGGAGCCGGGTTCGCCCGGCTCTTTCCATTTTGGGCGCCTGCGGGGTGGCTTGCCCCGGAAAAACCTACATAATCGGAGAATCATCGTGGCGTCGCGCGGGAACAGCACAAGTTTCCGGCGAGAGGGTCGACCGAGGCTGGATTGGATTTTTTCACTGGACCGACGAAGCCGCTCACGCGCCGGGCGTTCGTCGCCGGCGTGGGCGCGAGCGCTCTTGCAAGCTACGCGCACGCCGCCGCCAATGCGTCCCCGCACGCCCCTGCCGGGTGGACGATGTCGCACGGCATGTCCGTGTTCGGCGAACTGGCGGAACCCGCAGACTTCAAGGCGTTCGGCTATGTCCGCACGGACGCGCCGAAGGGCGGCGTCGTTTCGCAAGAGGCCTACGGTCCATTCAATTCACTCAACCCGTTCATTCTCGCAGGCGATGCGCCCGAAGGCATCGAGATCGTCTACGACAGCCTCCTGACCGGCAGCCTCGACGAGCGGGACGCGCTCTATCCCCTGGTCGCCCGCTCCGTCGCGACCTCTCCCGACAAGCGAAGCATCCGTTTCGAGCTTCGCCCGGAGGCGCGCTTCCACGATGGTTCGCCCCTCACGGCCAAAGACGTCGTGTTCTCACTGGAGACGCTCAAAGCGAAGGGCCGCCCGGCGATCCGCCAGGCGTTGCGCGATCTGGAAAGCGTGACGGCTGACGGCGCTCACGCGGTGGTCGTGAAGCTCGGCGAAAAGGCGAGCCGCGATCTCAAGCTCATCGTCGCCCGCCAGCCGATCTTTTCCGCAGCCTTTTACGCTAAGCACAAATTCGAGGAGCCCACGCTCGATCCGCCGCTGGCGTCCGGGCCCTACAAGGTCGGCAAGTTCGAGGCCGGCCGCTACATCGCCTTCGACCGCGTGCCCGATTATTGGGGCAAGGACCTGCCGGTGAACGTCGGGCAGAACAATTTCGACGTCGTGCGCTTCGAATATTTCAACGACCGTCCGGTGGCGTTCGAGGCGTTCAAGGCTGGCGCTTTCACCGTGCACGAGGAGTTCACGTCCGCCACCTGGGCGACGGGCTACGATTTCCCGGCCTTCCGCGAGAAGCGCGTCGTGCGCGGCGAAATTCCGGACGCCAACATATCCGGCATCCAGGGCTGGTTCTTCAACACGCGCCGGCCGGCTCTGGCGGACCCGCGCGTGCGCGAGGCGATCGGCTACGCCTTCGATTTCATCTGGACCAACAAGAACCCTGTC
>CAMFKC010000034.1 GCA_945956975.1 uncultured Methylocystaceae bacterium
TGCATATCGTCGGCAGCGTCAGATGTGTATAAGAGACAGGGTCTGTCGTTCGGCGCCAACGAGAAGAAGATGGGCTGGAACGCGCAGCCAACGCGCGCGGTCATGTTCGACAAGTGCCGCGTCCCGGTCGAGAACCGGATCGGGCCAGAGGGCATCGGCTTCAAGATCGCCATGGCCGGCCTCGACGGCGGCCGTCTCAATATCGCCGCCTGTTCGCTGGGCGGCGCGCAGGCCGCGCTCGACAAGGCCGTGAGCTACTTGGGCGAGCGCAAGGCGTTCGGGAAGACGCTCGCCGAATTCCAGGCGCTGCAGTTCAAGCTCGCGGACATGGCGATCGATCTGGAGGCCGCGCGCACCTTCCTGTGGCGCGCGGCGACCGCGCTCGACGCCAAGTCGCCGGACGCGACGCGGCTTTGCGCGATGGCGAAGAAATTCGCGACCGACGCGGGCTTCGAGATCGCCAACAGCGCGCTGCAATTGCACGGCGGCTACGGTTATCTCAACGATTACGGGATCGAGAAGATCGTTCGCGACCTTCGTGTGCACCAGATCCTCGAAGGCACGAACGAGATCATGCGCATGATCGTCGCGCGCGGGTTGGTGGGGCGCTGACGCCCCACGCGGCCCTCGGCTCAGGCAGCGATGAATTCGAGCAGGTCGGCGTTGATGACATCGGCATGCGTTGTCGCCATGCCGTGCGGATAGCCGGGATAGGTCTTCAGCACGCCATGCTTGAGAAGCTTGATCGACAGTAGCGCGCTGTCGGCGATCGGGACGATCTGGTCATCCTCGCCATGCATGACCAAGGTCGGAACGTCGATCGCCTTCAGGTCTTCGGTAAAATCCGTTTCCGAAAAGGCCTTGATGCAATCGTAGTGCGCCTTGGCCGCGCCCATCATGCCTTGCCGCCACCAATTGCGGATGACGCCCTCGGACACCTGCGCGCCGTCGCGGTTGAAACCGTAAAATGGCCCGGTCGGCACATCCAGAAAGAATTGCGCGCGGTTGGCAGCGGTCGCTGCACGAAAACCGTCGAAAACCTCCATCGGCAAGCCGCCCGGATTGGCCGGCGTCTTCAACATGATGGGCGGCACGGCCCCGATCAGGACCGCCTTGGCCACACGGCCGTGACCGTGGCGCGCGACATAGGCCGCAACCTCGCCGCCGCCGGTCGAATGGCCGACATGGACGGCGTTGCGCAGATCGAGATGCGCAGCAAGAGCCGCGACGTCAGCTGCATAGGCCACCATGTCGTTGCCTGTGTCGGTCTGCGACGAGCGGCCGTGACCGCGCCGGTCGTGGGCGATCACGCGATAGCCGTGACCGAGAAAGAACAGCATTTGCGCATCCCAGTCGTCCGCCGACAGCGGCCAGCCATGATGGAATACGATCGGCTGCGCCGACTTCGGCCCCCAGTCCTTGTAGAAAATGTCGACGCCGTCCCCGGTCTTCACGAAGCCGCTGCTCATGATGCCCTCCTCGTCATGACGCCCGAAGTGGACGCCTCGCGACACGAACAGAAATAGCGTAGCCGCAATATGCGGCCAACGGTTCATTGGCAGGTCGCAGACGACCGGATGTGCATGCGGCGCCGAAATGATGCGCAGCTACAGCGCGGCAATTCCGCTGTGGAGGTTTCAGGCGAGACCGCCCTTCTCCAAAATAAATCGCTCGATCTCGTCGGCGCCTTCGCCCTTCTTCATGTTCGCCATCACGAAGGGCCGGTCGCGGCGCTGCGCCTTCGCATCGCGCGCCATGACTTCCAGCGAGGCGCCGACATGAGGCGCGAGATCGGTCTTGTTGATGACGAGCAGATCCGAGCGCGTGACGCCGGGGCCTCCTTTTCGCGGTATCTTCTCGCCGCCGGACACGTCGATGACATAGATCGTGAGATCGGCGAGTTCCGGCGAGAAGGTCGCGGCGAGATTGTCGCCGCCGCTCTCGACCAGGATGATGTCGAGCGCGGGAAATTTCTTCCGCATGTCCGCGATGGCGGCGAGATTGATCGAGGCGTCCTCGCGGATCGCCGTGTGCGGACAGCCGCCCGTCTCCACGCCCATGATGCGGTCCGCGCCGAGCGCGCCGGCCTCGGTGAGAATGCGCGCATCCTCCTTCGTGTAGATGTCGTTGGTGATCGCCGCGATCTCGAATTTGTCGCGCAGGCGCTTGCAGAGCACTTCCATCAGCGCGGTCTTGCCCGAGCCGACGGGGCCGCCGATGCCGACGCGCAACGGGCCGTGAGAGGACGCCATGATCAACTCCTGAAGAGACGGGAATATTGGGTCTCGTGCCGCATGGAGGCAATGTCCGATCGGAAGGCGGACGAGCCGAGATCGTCGAGTGAAGCCTGCGCCGCATGCGCGCCGAGCGCGGCGACAGGCGCTGCGAGCGCCGCGAGCACGCGCTGGCCCTGCGTCTGGCCGATGACGCTGAGGCGCACAGCGGCGGAGACGAGATTGGCGACAAAGCCGAGCGCGAAAGCCTCGCAGGCGCGGGCCAGTGGAATGTCATGCGCGGCGCAGGCGACGCCGACGGCGATCGGGTAAGCGATCTCGTCTACAAGCGTCTGGCTACCCCATTCCACGCCCGCATTCGACCAGGCTGCGGCAATCGCGGCGTGGAACGACCTGCCCTGCTGCGCCGTTTCGAGCCGCCGCTCGGAGGACGGCGCCAGTGCGAGCGCGAGTTCGTTGACTTCACACAGGCGCGCGGCGTCACGTGACGCTGTCGCGCGCAGCGCCTCCGCCAGAAGAATTGCGTCCGCGCGCGCGCTGCCGCGTTCGACGAGATCGACCAGCCAGGCGGCGAGGGTCGCTTCATCCTTCACGTCGCCGGCCTCGGCCGCCCATTCCAGCCCGTGGCTGTAAGCGAAGGCGCCGACCGGGAAGGCCGGCGACAGCCAGAGGGTGAGGAGAATATCGGGCGACACGCAATCCGCTCAGACGAGGCCGCGATCAGCCGTGCTTGTGGCCGTGATCATGCTTGTGCCCGTGTGCGTGATCGTGATGATCATGCCCGCAGCCGCAGGCGTCATCGTGATGATGGTGGCCGTGCTCGTGATGGTCATGATCGTGATCATGTCCGTGATGATCGTGCGCATGATGGTCATGCCCGTGACGATGGCTGTGCCCGTGATCATGCCCGTGATCGTGGCCATGCGTCGCGACATGCTGCGCATAGGCGCCGCCTTCGGGATCGAACGGCGCCTCGATCTCGCGCACTTCGGCGCCGAGCCCGCGCGCCATGTCGGCGATCACATGGTCGCGGCGAATGCGCAGCTTGGCGCCCATGATCTGCGTAGGCAGATGCCGGTTGCCGAGGTGCCAGGCGACGCGGACCAGATGCTTCTGGTCGCGCGCGGCGATCTCGAGCAGGGGTTCGGGCGCGGAGAGGACTTCGACAAGCCGCCCGTCCTCCAGCGCTAGCGCATCGCCGGAGCGCAGCATGATCGCCTCGGGTAGGTCGAGCACGAAGTCGAGGCCGCGAATGCCCTTCATGGCGATGCGGCGACGATGCCGATCGTCGAAATCGAGTACGACCGTATCGGCGGCGTCGCCACGCCAGGAACCTGCGGCCTTAACTTCGATTGCGCGTACGCTCATTGCAGTGAACCTTCAGAACAGCCGCGCGCCGTCGGGCACGGGCAGGTCGGGCGAAAACAGGACGACCTCGCCACCCGCATCCGGGAAGCCGAGGGTGAGGACTTCCGACATGAACTTGCCGATCTGGCGCGGCGGAAAATTGACGACGGCTGCGACCTTGCGGCCGATCAGTTGCTCCGGCGCGTAGTGGCGCGCGATCTGCGCGCTGGACTTCTTCACGCCGACGCCGGAGCCGAAGTCGATCTCCAGTTTCAGCGACGGCTTGCGCGCCTCCGGAAACGGAGTTGCGGCCACCACCGTGCCGAGGCGAATGTCGACGGCGAGAAACTGGTCGAAGGTGATCTGCGGCGCCGGCGGCGCCTCGGCATCGCGACCCAGGTGCATCACATGGTCTCGACCTTGCCGTCCGAGATGATCTCGATCTTGCGCGAAGAGACGCCTTCGGCGCCGGCGGCGCGCCAGACCTTGAAATGCTCGGCGTTCATGTGCGCGGTCAGCGCGTCGCGGTTTTCCCAGCGCTCGACGAAGACGAAGGTTCCGGGCTTCGTCACGCTCTCGTGCAGGTCGTAGCCGATGCAGCCTTTCTCCTGCTGCGTCGCGGCTATGGCGATGCGGGCTGCGGCCAGCGTCTCCTCGCGCTTCTCCGGCCTGATGGTGATGGTGGCGATGACGTAGATCATGTTTCCTCGCTTCTGTTCTTGCTTCGCGCGCGTCAGCCGCCGAGCGGGCCAATCTTCGCGACTTCCACGACTTCGATCACGGGCGGCTCGGCGACGCAAGAGGGCAGAACGCTCATGAATTTCTTGATGTGCGGCGTCTGAAAATGGAAGTCGATCGCCTCCTTCGACGCCCAGCGCTCGTTGAAAACGAAGGTGTTGGGCTCGGTCTGGCTCTCGTAGAAATCATAGGCGATGCAGCCCGGCTCCTTGCGCGTCTCGACAATCTGTTCGCGCGCGGCCGCAATGAAAGCGTCGCGACGATCGGGGCGGATGACGCCCTTGCCGATGATAAGCAGCATGATGTTTCCTCCATTCCGTCATTGCGAGCGGAGCGAAGCAATCCAGAGCCAAATTCCAGCTCTGGATTGCTTCGTCGCTGCGCTCCTCGCAATGACGGAGGGACAGCCCGGCCAGACTAGAACAGGAAATACCGCTGCGCCATCGGCAGCCGATCCGCCGGTTCGCAGGTCAGCAGCACGCCGTCCGCCGTCACGCGATAGGTCTCGGGATCGACGTGAATCTTCGGCGTCGCGTCGTTGTGGATCAGGCTCTTCTTGGAAATGCCGGAGCGCGTGTTCTTCACCGCCACAAGCGGGCGCGAGATCGCGAGCTTAGATTGCAGATCCTTATCGACCGCCGCCTGCGACACGAAGGTCAGCGAGGTCGCGCGGCGCGCGCCGGCGTATGAGCCGAACATCGGGCGGTAGTGCACGGGCTGCGGCGTCGGGATCGACGCGTTGGGGTCGCCCATCTGCGCCGCGGCGATCATGCCGCCCTTGATGATGAGATCGGGCTTTACGCCAAAGAAGGCGGGCGTCCAGAGCACGAGATCGGCGAGCTTGCCGGCCTCGACCGAGCCGATGTAGTCGGACACGCCATGCGAGATCGCGGGGTTGATCGTGTATTTCGCGACATAGCGCTTGGCGCGCATGTTGTCGTTGCCATTTTCGCCCGGCAGCGCGCCGCGCTGGCGCTTCATCTTGTCGGCAGTTTGCCAGGTGCGGATGACGACCTCGCCAACGCGGCCCATCGCCTGCGAATCCGAGGACATCATCGAGAGCGCGCCGATGTCGTGGAGAATGTCTTCCGCCGCGATCGTCTCCTTGCGGATGCGGCTTTCCGCGAAGGCGAGATCCTCGGGGATCGACGAATCCAGATGGTGGCAGACCATGAGCATGTCGAGATGCTCGTCGAGCGTGTTCTTCGTGAAGGGACGCGTGGGATTGGTGGAGGACGGCAGCACGTTCGGCAGGCCCGCGACCGAGATGATGTCGGGCGCATGGCCGCCGCCCGCGCCTTCGGTATGGAAGGCGTGGATGGTGCGGCCCTTGAAGGCCTTGATCGTATCTTCCACGAAGCCGCTCTCGTTGAGCGTATCGGTGTGGATCATGACCTGGATGTCGTGATCGTCGGCGACAGACAGCGCGCAATCGATGGCCGCGGGCGTCGTGCCCCAGTCCTCGTGCAGCTTCAGCGCGCAGGCGCCGCCTTCGATTTGTTCTACGAGACCTGCAGGCAGAGCGGCGTTGCCCTTGCCGGCGAAGCCGAGATTCATCGGAAAGGCGTCGGCCGCCTCGATCATGCGCGCGATGTGCCAGGGGCCCGGCGTGCAGGTGGTGGCGAAAGTTCCGGTCGCCGGACCCGTGCCGCCGCCCAGCATGGAAGTGACGCCGGACATCAGCGCCTCCTCGATCTGCTGCGGGCAGATGAAATGGATATGCGAATCGAAGCCGCCGGCGGTGAGGATCTTGCCCTCGCCCGCGATGATCTCCGTGCCCGGGCCGATGACGATATTGACCTGCGGCTGGATGTCGGGGTTGCCGGCCTTGCCGATGGCGCTGATCTTGCCGTCGCGGATGGCGACGTCGGCCTTCACGATTCCCCAATGATCGAGGATGACGGCGTTGGTGATGACCGTGTCCGCCGCGCCGTCAGCGCGCGACACCTGAGACTGGCCCATGCCGTCGCGGATCACCTTGCCGCCGCCGAATTTCACTTCCTCGCCGTAGGTGGTGAAATCGCGTTCGATCTCGATGAAGAGGTCGGTGTCGGCGAGCCGCACCTTGTCGCCGGTCGTGGGGCCGAACATGTCGGCATAGGCGGCGCGCGGGAGCGATGTTTTTTTGGCGTTGCTCATCGGTCGCTCCTCAAACCCTGCCCATCACGTCCTGGCGGAAGCCATAGACTTCGCGCTTGCCCGAAATCGCCACGAGGCGCACCTCGCGGGACTGGCCGGGCTCGAAGCGCACCGCCGTGCCGGCGGGAATGTCGAGACGCATGCCCTTGGTGCGGTCGCGCTCGAATTTCAGCGCAGGATTGGTCTCGAAGAAATGATAGTGCGAGCCGACCTGGATCGGGCGGTCGCCGGTATTGGCGACGGTGAGCGTCAGCGTCTCGCGGTCGACGTTCATCACGATCTCGCCTTCGGGCGTGACCACCTCGCCGGGCGTCAGCTTCGAATGCGGGCCGCGGATCGGATGATGCACGGTGACCAGCTTGGTGCCGTCTGGGAAGGTCGCTTCCACCTGCACGTCGTGGATCATCTCGGCGATGCCGTCCATCACCTGATCCGTGGTGATGACATGGGCGCCGGCTTCCATAAGCTCCGCGACGCTCCTGCCGTCGCGCGCGCCTTCGACGACGAAATCGGTGATCAGCGCGACGGCCTCGGGATGATTGAGCTTCACGCCGCGTTCGAGACGACGGCGCGCCACCATCGCCGCCATGGCGATCAGCAGCTTGTCCTTTTCACGCGGCGTCAGATTCATCGAAGAGGCTCCGCAGAGGTCTTATTGCCAGACGCGCGGCGCGGCGCGGCCGAGGAGACGGGAAAACAGGGAGAGAATAGCCAGCCGCAGATTTTCTGGCGAGGGCGAAACGAGGCGCGCGACGAGGAATCCGTCGAGCGCGCTGACGCCGGATTCGCAGGGGCCGTCGGCCAGCGCGGCGCGGCAGTCGTCGAGCCGCGTAGGCGCGTCCGGCGCGACGAAGACGAGCGTGGCCAGCGCGCGGGCGCCGCCGCCGAGGGCGGGGCGCGCGAGCAGCGCGGCGGGGGCGTCGAGGCGTGTATCCTCCGCGAAGATCAGTTTTCCCGCGCGGCGGATGCGCCAGCGGTCGCGGAAATCGCCGTTGTCGCAAGTCTCGCCCATGGCCTGCCGCCCGAAGATCACACTCTCGCAGGCAACCAGCCGCGCATCTGCGGCCATGTCGACGTCGAGCGAGCGAATGAGCGAGGCGTGGTCGAACAGGATCGTCTCCTGCGGCAGCCAGTGCAGGGTCGCGTCCGCGCCGAGCTTCAAGGAGGTCTCGATCCGCGCCGGCGGGCCGTCGGTGCGGTAGATTTTTTCGGCGGATTGCGTGGTGAGGACGACGCGGGCGCTTTCCGCTGCCGAAAACGCCAAATGCGCGTGGTCGCCGCCGACGATGCCGCCCGCCGTGTTGACGATAACGCCTTCGCAGATTTCGCGCGCCTTGGGAAAGCGGAGACGCAGGCCGCCACTTTCGTAGAGGCGGCCGACGCGGGTCGTGGCGCCGTGGGCGGCGAAGTCCGCGCGGATCTCGCCGCGGGCGCGGGGCATCGGCGGCGCCGTCCCCTCTCCCGCGACGCGGGAGAGGGTGGCGCTCGCGGAGCGAGCGTCGGGTGAGGGGCTAGCGATCACGGGAGACATTGGGAATCGGCTCGTCCCTCATCCGTCATGCTTCGCATGACACCTTCTCCCGCCCTGCGGGAGAAGGGAATTACTACACCGAAATCTTCTGCCGCACGTCCTTTTCGTTCATCGAGGCGCGGTCGCCGGACATGACGACGGCGCCGCGGTCCATCACGATGAAATCGTCGGCCAGTTCCTTGGCGAAATCGAAATATTGCTCCACCAGCACGATCGCCATGTCGCCCTTGTTGCGCAGGTAGGAAATCGCGCGGCCGATGTCCTTGATGATGGAGGGCTGGATGCCTTCGGTCGGCTCATCGAGCACCAGCAGCTTCGGCCGGGTGACCAGCGCGCGGCCGATGGCCAGTTGCTGCTGCTGGCCGCCGGAGAGATCGCCGCCGCGCCGGCCCATCATAGAGGCCAGCACGGGGAAGAGATCGAAGATCTCGTCGGGCGTGAAACGCTCGCCCTTGGGGGCTGCGGCGTAGCCGGTCTCGAGATTTTCCTTGACCGTCAGCAACGGGAAAATTTCACGGCCTTGCGGCACATAAGCGACGCCCTTGCGCGCGCGAACCTGCGGCGGGAGCCTGGAAATGTCCTCGTCGTCCCAGAGGATCTTGCCGGACTTGATTTGCTGCTGGCCGACGATGGCGCGCAGCAAGGAGGATTTGCCGACGCCGTTGCGGCCGAGCACGCACGTGACCCTGCCGACAGCGGCCTTAAGCGATACACCGCGCAGGGCCTGCGCCGCGCCGTAGTAGAGATCGATGTTGTCGACGGCGAGCATGTCAGCGTCCCAGATAGACTTCGATGACCTGCGGATCGGCCGAGACCTGATCCAGCGGGCCTTCCGCCAGCACCGCGCCTTCATGCAGCACGGTGACTTTCACGCCGAGCTCGCGCACGAAATCCATGTCGTGCTCGACCACGACGACGGAATGATCCCTAGCGATCTCGCGCAGGAGTTCGGCTGTCTGCA
This sequence comes from uncultured Methylocystaceae bacterium, assembly GCA_945956975.1. Lineage (GTDB taxonomy): Bacteria > Pseudomonadota > Alphaproteobacteria > Rhizobiales > Beijerinckiaceae > JAJXWB01. The sequence continues at coordinate 8,951 of CAMFKC010000034.1, forward strand.
TCGTTTCGGCGTCGGTCATGCCGGCGACGGGCTCGTCCACGAGCAGGAGCTTGGGATCCTGCGCGAGCAGCATGCCGATTTCCAGCCATTGCTTCTGGCCATGCGACAGGTCTGCGGCCATCCGGTAGCGGTGATCGCCAAGCTTGGTCGTCTCTAGGATCTTGTCGATGCGCTCCGCAGTTTCCGGCGCGGGCTTGCCGAACAGCGTCGCGCGCGCTGTGCGCGGCGCCTTGAGCGCGAGCAGGATGTTGTCCTCGACGGACTGGCTTTCGAACACGGTCGGCTTCTGGAATTTGCGGCCGATGCCCAGTTCCGCGATCGTCGCTTCGTCGAGCTGCGTCAAGTCCTGCGATCCGCCGAACAGGACAACGCCCTCGTCCGGCCGGGTCTTGCCGGTGATGACGTCCATCATGGTCGTCTTGCCAGCGCCGTTGGGGCCGATGATCGCGCGCATCTCCCCGGGCGCGAGCACGAGGGAAAGCCCGCGCAAGGCCTTGTAGCCGTCGAAGGAAACGGCGACGCCGTCGAGATAGAGCAGCGAACTCGTGAGGATTGCTTCGTCCATGACCTAGCCTCCGCTCGCCTTGGCGGCGGGCTCGGCGCCCGTTCCCGCGACATCGGGCGCGGCGGCCTTGCGCTTGAGATTGTCGATGAGGCCGAGCACGCCCTTCGGCAGGAACAGCGTGACGAGCACGAAGAGCAAGCCCAGCGCGAACAGCCAGTATTCCGGAAGCGCGCCGGTGAACCAAGTCTTGGCGAAATTGACGATGAGCGCGCCGAGCGCAGCGCCCACCAGCGTGCCGCGCCCGCCGACCGCGACCCAGATGACCGCCTCGATCGATTGCGCCGGCGAAAATTCCGAGGGGTTGATGATGCCGACCTGCGGCACGTACAGCGCGCCGGCGACGCCTGCCATCATGGCCGAGAGCGTGAAGACGGCGAGTTTATAGTTTTCGACCCGGTAGCCCAAGAATCTGGAGCGGGATTCGGCGTCGCGGATGGCGATCAGAACCTTGCCGAATTTAGAAGTGACGAGAAAGCGCCCGATCAGGATCGAGACGATCAGGACAATTGCGGACACTGAGAACAAGGCGGCGCGCGTTGCGTCGGATTGGATGTTGAAGCCCAGGATATCCTTGAAATCGGTGAGGCCGTTGTTGCCGCCGAAGCCCATATCGTTGCGGAAGAAAGCGAGCAGCAGCGCATAGG
>CAMFKC010000035.1 GCA_945956975.1 uncultured Methylocystaceae bacterium
GATCTGGCCCTTCTTCGAGCTGACGATCTCCAGCTTGCCGCCTCGCTGCACGCAATAGACCGAAGCGGGATTGGCGATCACGCGCTGGATGGGCAGAGGTTGTGACGCCAGCGCGCCCCCGAGCAGCAAAACTGCGATCATGCCGCTTCTCCGCATTTCTCCGGGCGATGCTTGCGCACGGTGGAGGCTGGAAATTGCGCCAGCTTGTTGGCGGGGCGGACGGGGCGTGCGACAAGTTCACCGCCGCAGTTCGGGCAGCGCATCCCGAGCTTCGTCTCGGCGCAGTCGCGGCACCACGTGCATTCGAAGGAGCAGATTAACGCCTCGCCCGAGTCCGGCGGCAGGTCGCGATCGCAGCATTCGCAATTGGGGCGCAGTTCGAGCATGGCGGCCTCAGCGCTGTGGCGTTCTCACCAGCCTGACATAATAGTTCAGCCCGCGCGAATGCATGTCATAGGAGCCGTCGCGGAAGTCGATGGTGATGGTCATGTCGAGCATGCCGGCGTCGGTGATCGTCCAGTAGAGCGACCCCTCGCCGCCGGGGTCGAGCGGCACGTCGGGAAAGACTTTCGTGTCGATGGCGGGCTCGCCGCAGCCGCGCGCGACGAGGCCGATAAGTTCGTCCGCCGTCGGCAGGCGCCAGCTTGGCCCGGCCTTGTGCGCCAGCTCGGCAGCCGATTGCGGATTTGCGACGGCGATCTCGCCGCCGCAGCCGTCCGTCTCGCCGAGCCATTCGAGGCCGGCGCTGCACCGCTTCCAGATCAGTCCGGTGGTTCGGTCCGTGGCTTCGTCTTCGTCGAGCGTGAAGCGCGCGGGGTCGTGGCAGGGTCTTGGCTGCGCCAATGCAGGCTGCGCGCAAAGGATGATGGCGAGGGCCAAAAGCAGAGTCGGATGAATCGGTTGGCGCAGCATGTTGCGAAAGTGATTCATCGTTGTCGGCGCCCTCTCCCGCGGAGCGGGAGAGGGTGGCCCGGCGAAGCCGGGTCGGGTGAGGGCGCCGCGACTGCGCCGAACATCGGCGTCACGGTGCGGCCCTCATCCGTCACGCTTCGCGCGACACCTTCTCCCGCTTCGCGGGAGAAGGAACAACCGTCACCCCGCAGCGGCGAGCGCCTGGTCGAGATCGGCGATCAGGTCCGCGACATCCTCGATGCCGACGGAAATGCGCACGACGTCCGGACCGGCGCCCGCCGTCACCTTCTGCGCATCCGAAAGCTGGCGGTGCGTGGTGGACGCGGGGTGGATGACCAGCGAGCGCGTGTCGCCGACGTTGGCGAGATGCGAGAACAGCTTGAGGTTCTTCACCAGCGCGAGGCCGGCGTCGTAGCCGCCCTTGAGGCCGAAGGTGAAGACCGCGCCCGCGCCCTTGGGGCAATATTTCTTCGCGAGCTGGTGGTAGCGGTCGCCCGGCAGGCCGGGATAGCTCACCCATTTCACGGCCTGGTGGTTCGACAGGTGCTCGGCGATCGCCTGCGCATTGTCGGAATGCTTCTGCATGCGCAGCGGCAGCGTCTCGACGCCGGTCAGGATCATGAAGGCGTTGAAGGGCGAGAGCGCGGGGCCGAGGTCGCGCAGGCCGAGCACGCGCAGCGCGATGGCGAAGGCGAAATTGCCGAAGGTCTCGCCGAGCACCATGCCGCCGTACTCGGGGCGTGGCTCGGAGAGCATCGGGTAGCGCTTGTCGGCCAGCCAGTCGAACGTGCCGCCGTCGACCACCACGCCGCCGATCGAATTGCCGTGGCCGCCCAGGAATTTCGTGGCGGAATGGACGACGATATCCGCGCCGTAGTCGATCGGCTTCAGGAGGTAGGGGGTGGCCAGCGTGTTGTCGACGATCAGCGGCACGCGGGCGCGCTTGGCGATCTTGGCGATGGCCTCGATGTCGACCACCACGCCGCCGGGATTGGCGATGGACTCGATGAAGATCGCCTTGGTGCGGGGGCCGATGGCGGCCTCGAAGGCGGAGAGGTCGTCCGGGTCGGCCCACTTGGGCGTCCAGCCAAAGTTCTTGTAGCTGTGGTTGAACTGGTTGATCGAGCCGCCATAGAGCTTGGTCGAGGCGACGAACTCGTCGCCGGGCGTCAGCAGGGCGTGGAAGGTGAGGAATTCCGCCGCATGTCCCGAGGCGACGCCGAGCGCCGCCGTGCCGCCCTCGAGCGCGGCGACGCGCTCTTCCAGCACCGCCGTCGTCGGGTTGGTGATGCGGGTGTAGATGTTGCCGAACGCCTGGAGGCCGAACAGCGAAGCGGCGTGATCGACGTCGTCGAAGACGAAGGAGGTCGTCTGGTAGATCGGCGTCGCGCGCGCGCCGGTCGCGGGATCGGGCTTGGCGCCGGCGTGGACGGCGAGGGTGGAGAAGCCGGGAGCTGGCGTGTCGGTCATGAGTTCGATCCGTTTTTTATATCCGCACGATTGTTCGTTATAAAGAACATGCGTGCGGAGTCAATCGTCGCCGCCTTTGCCGCGAAAGACAATCGCCGCCGTCGCGCTCAGGATTTTCGGCCGGATTTCCATGCCCGCAGCGTCTCCAGCGCGCGCGCAATATGCGGTTCGGCCTCTGAGGAAGAGAGCGTCGACAGGATCTGGCCGTCGGGCGCGACGACGTAGGAGATGCGGGCCGCAAACATCCCGCCATAGGATGCGTCATAGGCCTTGGCGACTTTCAGATCGGAGTCCGCGCCGACCGCGAACTTGTCGCGGCATTCCATGGTCGAGAATTTGCGCTGCGTGGCGATGTCGTCGCCGGACAGGCCGATGACGGTCGCGCCGGCAGCGGCGAATTGCGGCGCGGCCTCGGCGAAAAGATGCGCCTCCTCGGTGCACACGCTGGTGAAGCTCTTCGGATAGAAATAGAGGACGACGGGCCCCTTCCTGAGCGCTTCGGCCAACGAAAAACGCAGGTCCTTGCCCGCGATCGCGCCGTCGACCTGGAAGTCGGGCGCCTTCGCGCCCACCCTCAGAGCGGCGTGCGCGACGCCGATCGCGAACACGAAGCATGCAGCCAGAGCGAGCGTACGTTTCATGCGACCTCCCGGGATGGACTGCCGCGGGAGATAGCGCGGCCCGCGGCTGCGGACAGAGGCTCGCCCTGCCGCCGGCGTGACGCAATCCGTTCAGCCAGCGTTAAGCCGCGGCGGCGGCAAATGGGCTCGTCTGATCGTCAGGGAGAGCCAAGATGAAAGTTGTTCTCGCAATGTCAGCCGCTGTGGGGATCGGTTTCGCCGCCTTTGCGGCGACGCCCGCAAGCGCGGCGCCGATGGCCGATCGCGGCGTCGTCGGCGCCATTCAGCAGGAGCAAGCGCAGGTGCAAAAGGCCCGGCTGGTTTGCAACGCCTGGGGTCGCTGCTGGCGCACCGGACCGCGCTACTATGCGCGACCGCTCTATGCGCCGGCGCCCTTCTACCGCCCGCGCCCCGGCCCGCGCGTGGTCTGCAACGCGTGGGGCCGCTGCTGGCGGCGCTGGTGACCAGCGTCGCCGAACCCAGGCTATCGCGTCGCGGAAGCCTGCTCTTGGCCACACTGGCTATTCGGAAACTGGACCGCTAGGCTCCCGCCTGCGGCAGTGCAAGGAGGGTAATGCTCATGTCAGGAATGAAACTTGTCGTCGCATTTTGCGGCGCTCTGCTGGTCGGCGGCGCCATGTCGGCGGCGCCTGCGGCGGCAGCTCCGATGATGGACCCCTTCGTCTCCGGCGCGACGCAAACCGAAGCGCCCAACGTCGAGAAGGCCCGCATCGTCTGCAACGCCTGGGGCCGCTGCTGGCGCACCCGTCCGCGCTACTACGCCCCGCGCTTTTATGGTCCGCGTCGCTACTATGGCCGGCCGATGTATCGCCGCCACTACTATCGTGGCCCGCGCTACTATCGCCGCTGGTGACCGGTCAGGCGCTTTCCGCTTCCACGGAGAGCGCCAGCCATTCTTCTTCCGCCGCCGCCAGGGCGGCCGACAATTCGCCGCGCTGGGCAGCCAGCGCGGCGGCTTTTTGCGGGTCCTTCGTGAAGGCCGAGCCATCGGCGAGCGTTTCGTCGATCCGCGCGATCAGTTCGCCGAACTTTCCGATCCGCTCTTCCAGCGCCTGAATCTTCTTCTGCGAGACGCCGCGTTTTTCACGCGCCGGCGCGGGCTTCCTGTCGGCTGCCTTCGCGGCCTTGGCCGCCGCATCGCCGCCGCGCGAGGCTTGCAGCACGAGCTTCGTGTAATCGTCGATGTCGCCGTCGAATTCCTTCACGATCCCGTCGGCGACGAGCCAGAGCCGGTCCGCGCAGGCTTCCAGCAGATAGCGGTCGTGGGACACGAGAACGACGGCGCCCGTGTAGTCGTTGATCGCCTCGATCAGAGCGGCGCGCGAGTCGATGTCGAGATGGTTGGTCGGTTCGTCCAGAATGATCAGATGCGGCCGGTGGAACGTCGACAGGCCCATCAGCAGGCGCGCTTTCTCGCCGCCCGATAGCGATTCGACGCGCGTGTCGCCGCGCTCGCCCGAAAAGCCCATTTGTGCGATCCGCGCCCGCACCCGCGATTCCGGCTGGTCGGGCATCAGCCGCGCCACCGCGCGATAGGGCGTGTCGGCGAGGTCGAGGTCGTCGACCTGATGCTGCGCAAAGAAACCGACATCGAGCTTGGTCGCCCGCACGATTTCGCCGCCCATTGGTTCGAGCCGGCCCGCGAGCAATTTGGCGAAGGTCGATTTGCCGTTGCCGTTGGCGCCCAGAAGGCCAATCCGGTCGTCGTTCGACAGCGAGAGATTGAGCCGCGACAGCACGAGCCTTTCGTCATAGCCGACGGAAGCCCGCTCCATCGCTATGATCGGCGGGGAGAGCTGCTTTTCGGGCGAGGGCAGGTGGATCGGCAGCACGTCCGTATCCACGATCGCCGTCGTGGGCTCCATCTTCTCCAGCATCTTGAGGCGCGATTGCGCCTGTCGCGCCTTGGTCGCCTTGGCGCGGAAACGGTCGACGAATTCCTGGAGGTGCTTGCGCTTGTCCTCCTGCTTCTTCGCGGCCTTGGCTTGCACGGCCATCAACTCGCGGCGCTGCTTCTCGAAGCCGGAATAATTGCCCTTCCACAATGTCAGCTTGGCGCGGTCGAGATGTAGGATGTGGTCGCATACGTCGTCCAGCAGGTCGCGGTCGTGCGAGATGATCAGCGCCGTCGCCGGATAGGTCTTGAGGTGTTCCGTCAGCCAGAGCGTGCCCTCGAGATCGAGATAGTTCGTGGGCTCGTCGAGCAGCAGCAGGTCGGGCTGCGTGAACAGGACGGCCGCGAGCGCGACGCGCATCCGCCAGCCGCCGGAGAATTCCGACAGCGCCCGGTTCTGCGCGGCCTCGTCGAAGCCGAGGCCCGACAGGATGCGCGCCGCGCGCGCCGGGGCGGAATGCGCTTCGATGTCGGCCAGCCGCGCGTGAATGTCGGCGATGCGGTGCGGGTCGGTGGCGGTCTCGGATTCGTGCAGCAGTTCGGCGCGCTCGGTGTCGGCGGCCAGCACGAAGTCGATCAGCTTGCCCGGTCCCCCCGGCGCCTCCTGCTCGACGCGGCCCATTTTCGCGCGGCGGGGCAGGGCGATCGTTCCGCTCTCGGCGGCGAACTCGCCCGAAATCAGCCGGAACAGTGTCGTCTTGCCCGCGCCGTTGCGCCCGACGAAGCCGACGCGCGCGCCTTCGGGGATCTGTGCGCTGGCGGCGTCGAACAGGATGCGCGGGCCGAGGCGGTAGGTAAGGTCGGTGATGGTGGTCATGGGCGCCGGGACTTAGGACGCGATGGCGCCCTCTGACAAGCGCAAGAAAAAGGGCCGCCCAAATGGGCGGCCCTGATGTCGTGCGTTCTTCGATCAGACGTTCTGTTTAGCGCCTGTCGCCGTCGTCGACGTGGACAGGCCGCCAGCGCCGGAACCGTAGGTGGTCTCCTTCACGCGCAGATTGTTCTGCACATGCTTCACGCCGGAGACGCGGTCGGCGCAATCCTCGGCGCGGCGCTTGGCCATGCGCGTGCTGACCGTGCCGGTCAGCGTCACTTCGCTGCCCGAGACGCTCACCGAGATGTCCGAGGCATCTACGGACGGGTCATCGCTCAGAGCATCCGAAACATCTTCGCGAATGCGATCGTCGGATCGTGTGTAGCCCTTGGGGCCGCGTCCGCGATGGTCTTCCCGCTCGTCCATCTGGCGGCGGCGGGAAGCCTCGTCGTCGCCGAACCAGGAGGCGACCTCGTCGGACGCGCGGTCCCAGAAATCGCGCTGATTGCCGCGCGTCGGCCTGTTTCCGACGTCCCGGCCGTATCCGTAGTCGCCGTAGCCGTCGGAGCTGCCGCCATAACCGACGCCGTATGAACCGCCGTAGGCCTGCCGGCCCATGCGGCCGTGCGCGTCGCCCCAGTCCGGGCCCCAATTGGTCGGCGCCGCTTGGCCTTCCCGGCGCCAGCCATTGCCCCAATTGTCGTCCTGCCCGCCGTAGCCGAGACCGGTCCCGCGGCCGTAGCGCGGATATTGGCTGCCGCCGCCCGGTCCACGGCTCGAGCCGTATCCTTCGCCGTAGCCCGCTTCGCCGCCGCGCCAGCCGTATTCGCCGCGCCGCTCGTTGCGGCCGAAGGCGTAGTCATCCCAGTGATCGCGCGATCCGTTGTCGCGGTCGTCCCAATTCCGATTGCGCTGGCGATCGTCATTCGACCAGCGATTGCGGTTGTCGCCGCGCTGCCCGTAACGGTCGTCGTCTCTCCAATTGCCTGCCATCTGTCTCTCCCTGAGGTTGGCGTTGACCCCGGCCCGAGCAGATGAAACGAGACGCGCTGCGCAGCGTTCCGCGCCAATCGCGCCCAAAGAACAGGCTGTTGCAGTCGTCAGGCGCGCAGAATGGCGGCGTAGAGTTCGGATTCGACCGGCCAGATCCAGCACCGGCCGTCGCTCGATCTGATCGCGATGACGGCGTCACGCGCATCCGGCTCGTGCTGAACGCTATGCAGCGGCTTTGCGCCGAGGAACAACGCCGTGGACGGCTCGCAATGCACGAGCGGCGGACGTCTGGTTGTTTTGCGACGGGGCATGAAGGTCCTCAGAGCTAACTGACCGGGCTCTGAGGCTACGCACGAATGGCGCCAGCCTCGACCTCAGGACGCCGGCGCAAACCCGGGCGCGCAGTGCCTGGCTACCTGCGCAAGCGCGAGCATCGCCGCCTTTCGCGGCATCTCGCGCCGCCACACCAGCCGCACGCGGCGGGCCACGTTGTCGCCTTTCAGCGGCACGGCGACCAACCCGGCCTTGTCCCGCCAGCCTGCGGCCGCCATCAGCGGCGCGAGCGTGACGCCGTAGCCCGCAGCGGTCATGTGCAGGAGTGTTTCGAGGCTCGCCGCCCGCATGTCGGCGCCTGTCGCGCCGCCGAGTTCGGGATGGCCGCAGAGGTCGAGCGCCTGATCGCGCAGGCAATGGCCGTCGGCCAGCAGCAGCAGGTCGCGCGGGTCGATCTCGCCGACACGCACGGACTTGCGCCTCGCCAATGAATGGCCGCAGGGCGCCATCAGGCAGAAGGGTTCGTCGTAAAGAGCCGCTTCCTCCAGCCTTTCGCCCGGCGGGTCGGTGGCGATGATAGCGGCGTCGAGCTTGCCTTCGGCCAGCAGGGGCAGGAGATGGGCGGTCAGATCCTCGACCAGCCGGATCGGCGCGCGCGGCAGGTCGCGGGCCGCGGCAGGCAGGAGGAAAGGCGCGAGGTAGGGGCCGATGGTGGCGATGATTCCCAGCCGGATCGGCCCTTCCAGCGGATCGCGCGACGCCGCGGCGGCCGCCTTGAGGTCCTCCGCCGCGCCGATCACGCGGCGGGCATGGGCGACGATGGCCTCGCCGCGCTCGGTCACTCGCGCTACTCGGCCGTCCCGCTCGAAGATCTGGACGCCCAGTTCGACTTCCAGCTTGAGGATTTGCCCGCTCAGCGTCGGCTGGCTGATGGCGCAGGCGGCCGCCGCCCGGCCGAACTGCCCGAGTTCGGCCACGGCGACGACATAGCGTAGGTCGCGCAGGTTCATTCCATCGGGATAGCCGATGGCCGGATTTGAAACAATCGATTTCACCGATCCCGGCCTGCTGACTAACTTGCGTCCCGTGCTGCGCCGATCGCGGCGCACAGCCTATTTCGCTTGATGAGTAAGGGAGACGAAGAATGACCGAAGAAGCCAAGTGCCCGTTCGGCCACGGCGCCAAGGGTCCGAGCAACAAGACCTGGTGGCCCGAGGCGCTCAACATCGAGATGCTGCACGCCAATTCCAAGAAGTCCGATCCGATGGGCGCGGATTTCGACTATGCGCAGGAATTCGCCAAGCTCGACCTCGACGCCGTCATGGACGACCTCAAGGCGCTGATGACGGATTCGCAGGACTGGTGGCCGGCCGACTTCGGCCATTACGGCGGCCTGATGATCCGCCTGGCCTGGCATTCCGCGGGAACCTACCGCATCACAGACGGCCGCGGCGGCGCGGGCGCCGGGCAGCAGCGCTTCGCGCCGCTGAATTCCTGGCCGGACAACGCCAACCTCGACAAGGCGCGCCGCCTGCTGTGGCCGATCAAGCAGAAGTACGGCAATCGCATTTCCTGGGCCGACCTCTACGTTCTCGCCGGCAACGCCGCGCTGGAATCGATGGGCTTCAAGACCTTCGGCTTCGCCGGCGGCCGCGTCGACACCTGGGAGCCGGAGGAGCTCTACTGGGGCCCCGAGGGCACCTGGCTCGGCGACGAGCGCTACAGCGGCGAGCGCCAGCTCGCGGAGCCGCTCGGCGCCGTGCAGATGGGCCTCATCTACGTCAATCCGGAAGGCCCGAACGGCAATCCCGATCCCGTCGCCGCCGCCCGCGACATCCGCGAGACCTTCGCGCGCATGGCGATGGACGATGAAGAGACGGTGGCGCTGATCGCCGGCGGCCATACCTGCGGCAAGGCGCATGGCTCGGGCGACCCGTCGAAGCTCGGCCCGGCGCCGGAGGGCGCCGACATCGCGGACCAGGGCCTCGGCTGGAAGGGCGGCATGGGCGCCGCCACGCTGACGGGCGGCCCCGAGGTCACCTGGTCGCAGACGCCGACGAAGTGGAGCAACAACTTCTTCGAGAACCTGTTCAAGTACGAATGGGAGCTGACGAAGAGCCCGGCCGGCGCCAACCAGTGGCAGGCCAAGAACGCGCCCGCCGATGTGCCGGACGCGCACGATCCCTCGAAGAAGCATGTGCCGACCATGCTGACGACGGACCTCGCGCTGCGCTTCGATCCCGCCTACGAGAAGATCTCGCGGCGCTTCCACGCCAACCCCGACCAGTTCAACGACGCCTTCGCGCGCGCCTGGTTCAAGCTGACCCATCGCGACATGGGCCCGCGCGACCGCTACCTCGGCAAGATGAACCCGAAGGAAGTGCTGATCTGGCAGGACCCGGTGCCCCCGGTGGACCATGAACTGGTCAGCGAACAGGACATCGCCGCGCTGAAGGCCAAGATTCTGGCCTCCGGCCTGTCGGTCTCGCAGCTCGTGACGACGGCCTGGGCCTCGGCCTCGACCTTCCGCGGCTCCGACAAGCGCGGCGGCGCCAATGGCGCGCGCATCCGCCTCAGCCCCCAGAAGGACTGGCACGTCAACCAGCCGGCCGAACTCGCCAAGGTTCTGGCGAAGCTCGAGAGCATCCAGAAGGAATCGACCAAAAAGGTCTCGCTCGCCGATCTCATCGTGATCGGCGGCGCGGCGGCGATCGAGAAGGCGGCCAAGGCCGCCGGCGTGGACGTGACCGTGCCGGTCGCGCCGGGCCGCACCGACGCCACGGCCGAGCAGACCGACGCGCATTCCTTCGACGCGCTCGAGCCGCGCCAGGACGGGTTCCGCAATTACGTGAACCCGCACAAGACGCAGTTCATGAAGGCGGAAGAGGCGCTGGTCGATCGCGCGCATCTGCTGACGCTGACCGGTCCGGAAATGACCGTGCTCGTGGGCGGCCTGCGCGTGCTGGGCGCTAACCACGGCCACGCCACGCATGGCGTGTTCACGGACCGTCCGGAGACGCTGTCGAACGACTTCTTCCTCAACCTGCTCGACATGCGCAACGAATGGTCGCCGCTGCCGGGCTCGGACGGCGTCTACCCTGT
>CAMFKC010000036.1 GCA_945956975.1 uncultured Methylocystaceae bacterium
TCTACCCACTGCATATCGTCGGCAGCGTCAGATGTGTATAAGAGACAGCCCTTGGCCTCGGTGACGGTGATGCCCTGCAGGCCGATTTCGTGCAGCGCCTCCTTCACCTCGTCGAGCTTGAACGGCTTGATGATCGCCTCGATTTTCTTCATCCGACGCCTCGTCCCCTCCGCGCGATCGGCGAAACCGGACGGATTTGTCCCGATCCCGCTGGCCGCAGCGCTCAATTAGCACCCGCCGTGCCAGCCCGCAAAGGCGTTTCTCCGTCGCAGGCGGTCAGCTGACAGGCATTAGGTGGAAGGGAAAAGCGGCGCAATAGGCGAAGCGCCTAATATTTAGGCGTACATGACAAAGCCCGCCGAGGTCGGGGAAAGCGGCGCGACGAGCCCGGACGCGGAAGCGCGTCCGGGACGCCGCAGAACGTCGGTTAGACGCACACTGGTTCGCGGGCTGCGATGCGGTCCGGCTACCCGGCGAAGGCCGGCGTTTTCAGAGGCGCTTCGTTTTCGAGCAGCGGCCCTTCGACCGCGACGCCGACGCCCGGACCGATCTGCTGAAGGGAGACGATGCTTCCGTCCTTCAAGGCGACGCCGTCGTGATAGGCGCCACTGTCGATCCGCGAGAACACCACGCTTTCACGCTCGGCAATGTTGAAGCGTTCCTGAACCGGAACGGGGATGTCCGAGAGTTCGAGCCGCGTATCGTACTGGACGCAAATCGCGCACGACCTGTCGCCGGGCGAAACCAGCCCGATGGAGCCGCTGGGGAAGCGGGTCGTCATATAGCGCTCGCTCTGGCGGGCTGGACGCGATGCGTACATTTCGAGGGAATAGTCGCACATGTCGCTCTCTCCGGTTCGAGGGGGTCGTCTGGATCGGCCATAAGAGGTCCGCCGTCGCCGAGACGCATTTCGGCGACGCCCGTTCTGTTGGACGAAATCCCGGTTCAGGGCGGCCTGACGGGCCTGCCGGCGATGCGGGCGGAGATGAAGAGCGATGCAGCCCTCGGGCCCGCTGCGCTGCGGCCGACGAACGCCGGTCGCACCCGAATCCGCAACAGCGGCAATCAGAATTGGTTCCGCGGCGGAGGCTCAAAAATGATGAGCGTCGATTGCGGTCGCCGGCCGCAGAACCCGCTTGCGGTTTCCTGCGTTAGCAAGAAAGATGAGACATACCGTCGGGATCGTTCGATCCCGTATCGTTATCAGGCTTCTGGCGTCCACGCCCTGCGAGACGTGTGACTGATTTTGGAGGGCAGGCGCATATGAAAAAAATCTTTCTGACCTTGGCGGCGCTTTCAGGCGGCCTCGCGCTCGCCGGCGCAGCGCATGCCGAGAATGATCTGACGAAGGCCGGCGCTCACCAGTCCGTTATCCAGCTCGCGCAGTACGGCGGCGGCTATGGCGGTGGTTATGGCGGCGGCTATGGCGGTGGCTATGGCGGCGGCGGCGGGGGCGGACTCCGCTATTGCCGGACCTGGGCGCAGGGCATGGTCGCACTCGGCGCGGAAGCCGCCAGAAAAGGCTGTCTGCAATATGGTCCGCAGGGCCTGCACACCAATTTCAATGCGCATGTCGACTTTTGCCTGAGCACGTCGCCGGGCCGCGCCCAGCGCGCTGCCGCACGCGCGAACGCGATCCTCGCCTCCTGCAATCGCTGATGGATTGGCGGTCGCTCTCCTTCGCGTGAGCGGCCGCCGCGCCTTCTGTGCGCCGCGCAGGCTAGTCCTGTCGCCCGGCGCCGACGGCGCCATTCGGACGGACCACGCTCACGCCATGCGGAAACGCTTCATTCTCCTCGCCGCCGCTGTCGTCCTGTCCAGTGCCCCGTCGCGCGCGCAACCGGCCGCGCTGACTGGCGCGGAAGCGTGGAAGGCCGTGGTCGGCAACACAATCATTGGCGCGACGCCGTCCGGCGAGGCGCTGGTTGAATATTTCGCACCGGACGGGGCGGCGAGGAACCGCATCGCCGGCAAGCCGGGCGAGGGGGAATGGTCGCTCCGCGGCGCAAGGCTCTGCACGGATTATTCCGACGACGACGACGACGACGGATCCGCCGACGACAAGAGCGAGGATTCGTCCGACGACGAGGAAGCCGACTGCTTCGGCCTGTCCGTGCAGGGCGACACGCTCACGCTGACAGACGAGGCGGGCAAGGCGCGCGAGTTCAAGATCCTCCCCGGCAACGCCGAGAAGCTTTGACTCCCGTTTGCGCGAGCTGGCGCCCCCGACGAAAAAAGCCGGGCGTTTCCGCCCGGCTTCATTCTCTCAGTCCCGACGTGCGGCGAAAACTTACGCCGCGACCGAAGCCTTGCCGCTGGTCGGCACGCTCTGGATCGTCTTGAGGATTTGCGAGGCGATCTGGTAGGGGCAGCCCTGCGAGTTCGGGCGGCGGTCTTCCAGATAGCCCTTGTAGCCGTTGTTGACGAAGCTGTGCGGCACGCGGATCGAAGCGCCGCGGTCAGCCACGCCGTAGCTGAACTTGTCGATCGACTGCGTTTCGTGGTGGCCCGTCAGGCGTAGATGATTGTCTGGCCCGTAGACCGCGATGTGATCGGTCACGTTCTTTTCGAAGGCCTTCATCATGGCCTCGAAATATTCCTTGCCGCCGACCGTGCGCATGTATTCGGTCGAGAAATTGGCGTGCATGCCGGAGCCGTTCCAGTCGGTCGCGCCGAGCGGCTTGCAGTGATATTCCACGTCCACGCCGTATTTTTCGGTCAGGCGCTGCAGGAGGTAGCGGGCCATCCACATTTCGTCGGCGGCCTTCTTGGAGCCCTTCCCGAAAATCTGGAATTCCCACTGGCCCTTCGCCACCTCGGCGTTGATGCCTTCGTGGTTGATGCCGGCCTCGAGGCAGAGGTCGAGATGCTCCTCCACGATCTGGCGCGCAATGTCGCCGACGTTCGAATAGCCGACGCCCGTGTAATAGGGGCCCTGCGGCGCCGGGTAGCCCTTGTCCGGGAATCCGAGCGGACGACCGTCCTTGTAGAAGAAATATTCCTGTTCGAAGCCGAACCAGGCGCCCGGATCGTCGAGGATGGTGGCGCGGGAGTTGCTCGCATGCGGCGTAACGCCGTCGGGCATCATGACTTCGCACATCACCAGCACGCCGTTCTTGCGGGCGCCGTCCTTGTACACGGCTACCGGCTTCAGGACGCAATCGGAGCTGCGGCCTTCGGCCTGCTGGGTTGAGGAGCCGTCGAAGCCCCACAGCGGAAGCTGCTCGAGCGTCGGGAAGCTGTCGAATTCCTTGATCTGCGTCTTGCCGCGCAGGTTCGGCACGGGCTTGTATCCGTCGAGCCAGATGTACTCGAGTTTGTATTTCGCCATTTTATCGGGTCTCCAACGCGATATCTTCCGGTCGAACGCGCCTTGGCTTGCGCCAGCGCTTTCATGCCCGCCGCATGCAAGCAGCGAACGTGCCAAGTGGGCCGTGTCGACGGAGGTTCGGTAAATCGCGGAGGGCCGGGCGAAATCGGGTCGGTCGGCAGGGTTTGGCGTCAGGCTCTGGCGTTCAGGCCGCGCAACCCGCAATCACGTCGCCCAATAAATGGGCATCATGCCTAGTGCGAAGGCGTCTTAGCAACAATCGCCATCGGCCGCGCGATGATGCGCGCGGCGAAGACGCAGATGGTCGACAGAAGGCGACAGATCAGTGGCGGCGCATCCGGTGCGTCGGGTAGGCCAGACGGAACTGGAGATCGGTCCAGAAGTCGGCCTCGACATCCCGGGGGGACACGAATTCCACGATTTCGTGGACGCTCTCGTCCTGCTCGGTATGCAACTGCGCCCACCGATCGGCGACCGGAAGAGCCGGACCGGCGTCGGCGGGAATCGACTGGCCCTGCGCCATCCGGCGCCGGGAAAATTCGGAGAATTCGACGATTTGCATGTTTTTACCCTCTCTGCTGTCAGAATCGGGCGCGATACGCGCCGGGACGCGTGACATGGTGCGTCCGTGACGCAACTCCAGAGCATAATCCAGCAAAAATTCACGATTGGCTAAAGTATCGCCAACATTCCGGGCGGCGCACACAAATCACACGCGCCCGCGCTCGCGCCTATACAATAAGCAGGGACGGCCTGCCGAAACCTTCAGCAGTTCAACCGTAGGCGACGGGGCAATCGGGACGTCCGCCCCATTCGGCCCAGGAGCCGTCGTAGACCGGCGCCGACCTGTTGGCCGCGCTCTCCAGGGCGAGAGACAGGATCGCGGCCGAGACGCCCGAGCCGCAGGTCGTGAGCACGGGCTTCGCCAGATCGACCCCAGCGCCGTTGAATGCGGCGACGAGCGCCGCCCTGGGCTTCAACCGCCCATTCTCGATGATGTCGGTCCAGGGGAGATTTTTGGCGCCGGGCATGTGTCCCGATTTCAGGCCGGGACGCGGCTCGGGCGCATCGCCACGGAAACGGTCGGCTGCCCGCGCGTCCACGACCTGCACGCCGCTCGCCAGCGCCTTCTTCACATCGTCGAGGTCGGCGACCGCGCCATGGTCGAGCCTTGCGGTGAAGTGGCGCGGCTGCTTGCGCACGGCGCCTTCCTCCAGCGGCAGGCCGGCGTCCTTCCAGGCGGGCAGGCCGCCTTCGAGCACGTAGACGTCGCTCACCCCGAACGTGCGGAGCGTCCACCAGACGCGCGGCGCCGAGAACAGGCCGTAGCTGTCGTACACGACGACGCGCATGCCATCGCCGAGGCCCAGCGCGCGCATGGCGCTCGAAAAGGCGATCGGATCCGGCAGCATGTGCGGCAGCGGCGACTTGTGGTTCGAGACGGCGTCAATGTCGAAATGGACCGCGCCGGGAATGTGCCCGGCCAGATACTCCGACTTCGCGTCCCGATTGGCTGTCGGCAAATGCCAGCTCGCGTCGATCACGAACAGGTCGGGCGCCGAAAGGTGATCGGCAAGCCATTGTGTCGTCACGAAATGCTTATGCGCGCTGTCGCCCGACATCGGTCCGTCCTTGTTCGTTTCTCCGTGACCGATTTAGCCCGTTCGCGCGCGAGGCCGCAAGGTTAACCGGCGGTTGACGGCCGCGTGCGCGAACGCACGGACCCCTGTCCCGGAACGAAGCAAGTTCGCACGCGTTGAAAACGAGCTGCAACTGGAGCGCAACATGAACCCGACAAGCGGCCTTACCGTCCCGATGCTCTCGGTCCTGTCCGTCTTGATGGCGACGGCCTGGCTGATCGTTCACTGAACATGTGCCGCGCGTGTTGCGAGGCAGATGAAGCGCGAGGTCGCGGTCAATGCGACGCGTAGGGCGGAACGATATCGCTCTTCCGTTCCAACCAGCCGGGCACCGGCAGATTTTTCCCACGCAAGAATTCCGGGTTGAACATTTTCGCGGCGTAGCGTCCGCCGGAATCGCAGAGCACGGTCACGATCGTGTGTCCCGGGCCAAGATCCCGCGCCAACCTGATCGCTCCCGCGACATTCACGCCTGACGAACCGCCGAGCAGCAATCCTTCATTCTCGGCCAGATCGAACACGATCCGCAGCGCCTCGTCGTCCTGGATCTGATACGCGCGATCGACGGCCACGCCCTCGAGATTCTTGGTGATGCGGCCCTGGCCGATGCCTTCGGTAATGGAAGAGCCCGACGATTTGAGTTCGCCGGTCGTGTAGTAGGAATAAAGCGCCGCGCCCATGGGATCGGCGAGGCCGATCTGGATCTTCGGGTTGAGAGCCTTGAGCGACAGCGAGACGCCGCCGAGTGTGCCGCCCGAGCCGACCGCGCAGATGAAGCCATCGACCTTGCCGTCGGTCTCTTCATAGATTTCCGGCCCTGTCGTCAGGCGGTGGCCTTCGCGATTGGCGACATTGTCGAACTGGTTGGCCCAGATCGCGCCTGTCGGGCTTTCCGCGGCCATCTTCTCGGCCAGCCGGCCGGACAGCTTCACGTAATTGTTGGGGTTGGAATAGGGGACGGCTGGCACCTCGATCAGCTCCGCGCCTTGCAGGCGCAGCATGTCCTTCTTCTCCTGGCTCTGCGTCTCCGGGATCACGATCACCGTGCGATAGCCAAGCGCATTCGCGACCAGCGCGAGACCGATGCCGGTATTGCCGGCCGTGCCTTCAACAATCACGCCGCCCGGCTTGAGCAATCCCTTCGCCTCGGCGTCGCGGATGATGGCGAGCGCCGCTCGATCCTTCACCGAGCCGCCGGGGTTCATGAACTCGGCCTTGCCGAGAATGCGGCAACCCGTGGCCTTCGAGGCGGCCTGTAGTTCGATCAGCGGCGTATGTCCGATGGCGTCGATGACATTGGCGGCGGTGCGCATCAAGATTTGTTTCCTCCCGCAGGCGATTTTGCGCGCACTTTAGGGCGCCGCGCCGCGAATTGCGACCGGGCGCCGCCTGTGGGGAGCGGGAGAGAGGGGGCGCGGCGCCGGGGCGGCCGCGTCCGGTCAGGACTTCACGCGCGCCGTGAGCTTGTAATTCGTATTGGTGGCGCAGGTCGTCGCAACGCTGAAGAAGATGTCCTGCTGCGACCAGCCGCCGCCGTCTTCCCATGCGTGCGTCGAGGTCTGGTTGCACGGCAGCAGGGTGAAGATCGACGGGGTCGTGTTGGCCGCCAGCTCCACGCCGTTGACGAAGAGATATTTCGCCGTCGACGAATCGTTCGTGCTGTAGACGCTCGCGGTCGTCGACTTCGTGTAGGTCGTGTAGGTTGCCTGTCCGTTGCGGCTCGTGCCTGTCTGCACCCTGCTGCCGGACGTGACGCAATTCTGGATCGTCGAACCGCTGACCGTCGTCGTGTAGCCCGCCATGCCGGGCCCGCAACCGTCGGTATAGACGGTCATCTTCAGGTATGCGTTGTCGTAAGCCGATCCCATGCTGACGGCGGTGTCGACTGCGCCCGAGACCATGTTTCCGCTGGTGTTGCGGAAGGTCGCGGTCGTCGTGCCGGTGCCGCGCCCGCTCGAGGCGCTGAGATTGTACGGCTGATAGACATAGCTCGCCAGCAGCGTGTCGCTCGTCGCGCCGGCGGTGTGGATGTAAAGATCGACCTGTTTCCACCACCAGCCGTAAGCGCCGGTCAGGGAGAAGGTGACGCTCGAAGCTGTCTGCGCCGGGGGCAGGGCGACCGTCGAGCTGGCCGACGATGTCATCGTGTTGATGCGGGCGATCTTCATGAAATAGGTCGAAAGCGACCCTTGGGCGCTGCCCGTCAGCGAGCCGTCCGAATTGGCGGTCGGCGATTGGGTCCACGTCGCCGTGATTCCCGAATTGGCGAGGCTGGCGTTCAGGACTTGCGTGGCCACCGTCGAGCGGTTTGTCGCGGACGCCTGGAGCGCGGCGAGCATGGCGGCGTCGACCGCGGTCTGCAGTTTCTGCTGCATGCCGACGCTGCGACCGTAGTCGATCGATGCGCCGACGAGCAGGGTGGCGACGAGGCCCGAGAGCGCAAACGCCGTCGACAACGTGCCACGCTGGTCGCGCGCAAACCGCTTGAGGCGATGGGCTGAGAAGGTGAGGAAATTCTTCGGACGCTGCACGGACATTGCTGCACAAGAAGGTCAGAGTGCTTGTCCGCAGACCATCGCGCCGAAGTCTTAAGCCGAACTTGCGAGGATCGATCGGATTTTAGCGACCCAGCTGATTTCGGCAAATTATCCCGATTGAATGCGCGATTTGAGCATCCGGGACGCAAACTAGACAAGAATTGGCCGCAACGGAAACGATTGCGCGCCGCATCCTAAACAAGTTGCTGCTGAGCTTGCCCTAGCGTCGCGCAAAGACCAGATGGCGGACGTCGATGGCGCCGGAGCGGAAACCCGCTTCGCAATAGGACAGGTAATATTCCCAGAGACGGCGGAACCGTTCGTCGAAACCCTGGTGGACGATCTCGGGCCAGGCCGCGCGAAACCTGTCGCGCCACTGCGCGAGCGTCAGGGCATAGTCGCGGCCGAAGGCCCGTTGTGCGACGAGCGACAGATCGTGGCGCGCGCCGAGCTTTTCGAGGATCGAGCGGGTGGGCAGCATGCCGCCCGGAAAGACGTAGCGGCGGATGAAATCCATCTCCCGGCGATAGCGCGGGAAGATCTCCTCGTCGATGGTGATGATCTGCAGCGCCGCGCGTCCGCCTTCCTTCAACCGGTCGCGCACCTGCGTGAAATAGGTGGTCCAGTATTCCTCGCCGACCGCCTCGAACATCTCGATGGAGGCGACCCCGTCGTAGACGCCGCGCTCGTCCCGATAGTCCTGGAGCCGGACATCGACCCTGTCCGCAAGGCCCGCCGCGCGCACGCGTTCGCGCGCAAATTCGTATTGCTCCTTGCTGATGGTCAGCGCCGTCACCTTGCAGCCGCGTTCGCGCGCGGCGTGTTCGGCAAAGCCGCCCCATCCGCAACCGATCTCCAGGATGTGCTGCCCCTCGCGCGCGCCGAGCGCGTCGGCGAGCGCGCGATACTTTCTTTCTTGCGCCTGCTGGAGATCGCCCCCGGGCGCGAGATCGAGCGCGGAGGAATAGGTCATGCTCGGATCGAGCCACTTGGCGTAGAACGAATTGCCGAGGTCGTAGTGCGCGTGGATGTTGCGGCGCGCGCCAGCGCGGGTGTTGCGATGCAGCCAGTGGTAGGCCATCTGCGCGAGGCGCACGATCGGCTTGCCTGCCAGCAGGCGCGCGATGGCGTGCTGGTTCACGCAGAACAATTCGAGGAATGCCGTGAGATCGGGCGTCGACCATTCGCCGCGGATGTAGGATTCAGCCACGCCGATGTCGCCATGCGCAAAGGCGCGCGCGAAGGCGTAGTCATGAATGTTCATGCGCGCCTGCGGGCCGGGCCGCGCGCCGCCGAACGCGAATACAACGCCGTCCGGCAAAGCGATTTCCAGCCGCCCGTTCTCTATCAGGCGCGCGAAATCGAGCACCTTGCGCACCGCATAAGGGTAGTTCGAGGCTTCGGCGGCGACGTCAGAAACAATTTGGCGAACTGGCATAAAGGTCATGCGGCGCTCCGGCGAATGCCCGAAAGACCCTAGTTCCGCGCGACGCTGCCACGCCCGCAAAACGCGAAATTACAGTCTGCATTCCCCCCTGATACGACGCAAGCGCGGGCCGAGATCAATCTTTGAGGTGCTGGAATGCGGCAAGCGCCCGCTCGCGCGCCTGTGCGTGATCGACGATCGGCGCGGGATAGCCGCGCGGCGGCTTGGGGGCCTCCCACGGACGGTGCACGAAGCGGTCGGGCGTATCTGCGAGTTCGGGACACCACCGCCGCACGTAGGCGCCGTCGGCGTCGAATTTCTCGCCCTGCAGGACCGGATTGAAGACACGGAAGTAGGGCGCGGCGTCCGCGCCGCAGCCGGCGACCCATTGCCAGCTGGCCGCATTGTTGCCGGGATCCGCATCGCACAGCGTATCCCAGAACCATTCTTCGCCCGTGCGCCAGTCGATCAGCAGATGTTTGACGAGGAAGGAGGCGACGACCATGCGCACGCGATTGTGCACGTAGCCGGTCGCCCAGAGTTCCCGCATGCCGGCGTCGACGATCGGATAGCCGGTGCGCCCTTTCCGCCATGCGGCGAGAATCTTGGCGTCCGGCCGGTCCCACTCGAACTTGTCGAAGCGCGGATCGAAATTCTTCGTCGCCAGGTCCGGGTTGTAAAACAGCAGATGATAGGAAAATTCGCGCCAGCCGACCTCGGACAGAAACTTGTCGCAGCCGCGCTGCAGCCGCGGGTTGGAGGCGGCGGCGTGACGCGTCGCGGCCCATATCTGGCGCGGCGAAATCTCGCCGAAGGCGAGATGCGGCGACATCATCGATGTGCCCGACACGCCTGGAAGATCGCGCCGCTCGGCGTAGTGCTGCACGTCGCCGTCGAGGAATTCCGAGAGCCGCGCGGCGGCCGACTTCTCGCCAGGCGTCCACGCTTCGCGTAAGCCCCCCGC
>CAMFKC010000037.1 GCA_945956975.1 uncultured Methylocystaceae bacterium
CTCCTCCGGTCCCAGGCCCGCGATCGAATGGCCGTCGAACACGATCTCGCCGGACGACGGCGCCGTGAGGCCGGAGATGGCGCGCAGCGTTGTCGACTTGCCCGCGCCGTTGGAGCCGAGCAGCGTGACGACCTTGCCTTCGTCGACGGTGAGGGAAATCCCGCGCAGGGCCTCGATTTCGCCGTAGCGGACGGAGAGATCCGTGATCTCGATGAGCGCCATCATTCGGCTCCGAGATAGGCGGTGACGACATCGGGATGGCGCAGCACCGCCATGGACTCGCCGTCAGCGATGCGCCGCCCGAAGTTCAGCACGGTGATATGGCTCGCCGCATTGCTGACGAGCGTCATGTCGTGATCGATGATGAGAATGGTGAGGCCGAAGGCCGCGATCCGTTCGAGCAGATTGTGCAGGCTCTGCTTCTCCGTCGAATTGAGGCCGGCCGCAGGCTCGTCGAGCAGCAGCAGCGTTGGGTTTGCGGCGAGCGCGCGGGCAATCTCGATCAGGCGCTGATGGCCGTAGCTGAAGGCTGTGACGAGTTCGTTGGCGCGCGAGGCGAGCCCGACGAAATCGAGCGCGGCCATCGCGCGCGCCTCCAGCGCGGCGCGGCTCGATCCTTCGATCAGCTTGTTGCCCGGCCGCTCCGCGCCGATCACGACGTTTTCCAGCGCGGTCATGGTGCGGAACAGGCGGATGTTCTGAAAGGTGCGGCCGAGGCCGGCCTCCGTGCGCTTGTGCGCGGGCAGACGCGTGATGTCGCGGCCGTCGAGCGAAACGCTGCCCGATGTCGCGGAATAGAGGCCCGACAGCACGTTGAGCGTCGTCGTCTTGCCCGAACCGTTCGGCCCGATCAGCGCATGCACCTTGCCGCGCGCCACGGCGATGTCGACTTCATCGACAGCCTTGAGGCCGCCGAAGTGCTTCGACAGCTTGTCCGTCACCAGCACATTCGCGCCGCCCGAATCGTCCGGGGCCAGTGTGAGCGGCGCGCCGGGCGCCGGGGCAGGGCGCTCGCGATCGAAGAATTTCGACACGAAGCCCCAGATGCCGTCGGGCATGAAGGCGACGATGAGAATGACCGCCAGGCCGTAAATCGCGAGATAGAGGCCCGGAACGCTCTTGAGAAAGCGCAGCCATTCGGGGATCAGGATCAGGAGGCCCGTGCCGATCGCCGAGCCAATCGGCGACGCGACGCCGCCGAGCAGCGACATGGTGAGGAAGACCACGGATTCGGCGAAGGAGAACTGGTCCGGGCTGACATAGGCGAAACCGCCCGCAAAGAGGCCGCCGCCGAGGCCGCCGAGCAGCGCGCAGAGCGCGAAGGCTGTGACCTTGGTGCGGTAGACGTCGATGCCCGCGACGCCCGCGGCCAGTTCATTGTCGCGCACGGCGCGCATCGCGCGTCCGAGTCTGGTGTCCGCTAGACGCCAGACGAGATAGCCGACGACGGCCAGGACCGCGACGCAGAAGGCGAGATAGGATTGCTGGCCGGAGAAGAGTTGCGGACGCGGAATGTCGCGCACGCCATCCGGCCCGTGGGTGAAGGAGATGGCGTTGATCATCACCAGCGTCAGGATCTGCTGGAACGAAATGGTGACCATCGCCAGATAGTGGCCGCCGAGCCGCAGCGTGGACGCGCCGAGCGCGGCGCCCGCGATCAGCGAGACGAGCATGCCGAGTCCCAGGCATAGCCAGAAGGGCATGTGCGCATCGGTCGTGCCGAGGCCGACGGCATAGGCGCCGATCCCGAAGAAGGCCGCCTGCGCCAGATTGATCTGTCCGCACAGGCCGAGCACGACGGACAGGCCGAAGACGGCCAGCGTATAGGTCGCCGCCTGCATCAGGATGTTGAGGATGTAGCCGTCGAATTTGAGAGTCGCGGCGAGAAAGATTGCGACGAGCGCCAGCGCGACATAGGCCGCAAGCGCGAGCGCATTGCCGCGCGCAGGGGCGGCGGAGCTTGTGGATTGCGCGCTCATGCCTTCTCCGCAACACGCTCGCCGAAGATGCCCTGCGGCCTAAAGACGAGGAAGGCGACCAGCACGAGGAAGGCGAAGCCGTCCTTGTAGGGCACGGACACATAGGCCGCGCCGAAGGTTTCGATGATGCCGAGCGCCAGCCCGCCGATGATCGCGCCGGCGACATCGCCGAAACCGCCGATGATGGTGGCCGCAAAGGCCTTGAGCGCGATCGTGCCGCCCATCTGGATCGAGACGAACAGGATGGGCGCGACGAGAATGCCGGCCAGCCCGCCCAGAAGCGCGGAATAGACGAAGGTGATCATGATCATCGTGGAGACGCTGATGCCGAGCAGCGAGGCCATTTCCTTGTCCTGGCTGGTGGCCTGCAGCTTCTTGCCGAGCAACGTGTGCTCGAAGAACCAGTAGTTGAAGATGACGAGCGCGATCGTCACGCCTATGATCAGCAGATACTGGCTGTCGAGGAAGACGCCGCCGACATCGAAGCCGGGCGTGTCGAACCAGCCCTGCAGCACCTGCGGCTGCGGGCCGTAGAGCGCGAGCGTGGAATTGGCGAGCAGGATGGACGCGCCGATCGTTGAAATGATGACCGGCAGATAGGTGCGGTGGCGCAGCGGGTAATAGACGCCGAGATTGAACACGGCGCCCAGAACGGCCATGCCGCCAAGAGCGATCAGGAAGGACAGCCAGTAGGGCCAGCCGAGGTCGACGGCGAAGACGACCATGAGATAGGCCGCCACCATCGAAAATTCGCCCTGGGCGAAGTTCACGACATTGGTAGCGCGGAAGATGAGCACAAAGCCGAGCGCGACGAGCGCATAGACCGCGCCGATGCCGACGCCCTGGAAGAGGAGCTGAAGGACGAAATCCATCGATGTTCCGAACTGTTGGCTAAAGAAGAAAACGCCCCGCCGAAGCGGGGCGCCGAAGCCTCAGCTCTTGAACTCGATGTGCTTGTCGAAGACGATCGAGCCCTTTTCGTTCTTGACGATATTGTAGCCGTGCAGGCCATCGCCGTTGGCGTCGAAATTGTATTCGCCTTCCGCGCCGGCGTGGCCCTTGATCGCGAGGATCGCCTCGCGCACCGCCTTGGCGTCGGTCGTCTTGGCGGCGTTCATCGCCTTGGCGAGAATGTGAATGGCGTCGAACGGCCAGGACGCCTGATTGTCCGGCGCGACCTTGGCGACTTCGCGATAGGCCTTGCCGAAGGCCTTCGAGCCCTCGCTGGAATCCTCGGCATAGTCGGCGACGCCGTAGGTGCCGTAGAGCGCGGGGCCTGCAAGCTTCATGGCGGTCACGTTCACGATCGAAGGAGAGCCGACATAGGGGATCGTCACGCCGAGCTGGCGGAGCTGGCGGGCGAAAATGCCGAGATCGTTCTCGAAGGTGAAGTAGGAGCCCAGAATGTCGGCGCCCGACTGCTTGATGGCGAGCACGACCGGGGTGAAGTCCTGGCTCTGGTTGGCGTAGCCTTGGTCCAGCGCAACCGTCGCGCCGCTGGCGCCCAGCGCATCGGCCAGCGCCTTGCCGCCCGCCGTTCCGAAGGCGTCGGTCGAATGGACGATCGCCCATTTCTTCTTGCCGAGCGTCTTGATGCCGAATTCGGCGATCACCCGGCCGGAATAGGAATCGTTGGGCCGGCAGCGGAACAGCCACGGGTTGTCCATGTGGGTGAGCTTGGGATCGGTGCCGCCGAACATCACGGGCTTGGCGGTCTTCAGAATGTCCTGCGCCATCGCATGGTTCTGCGTGGAGCGGATCGAGCCGAGGAAGGCGACGATGTCGGGCTGCGAGGCGAGCTTGGAGAAGGCAAGCACAGCGCCCGGGTTGGTGGTCTGGTCGTCCTCGGTGACGATCTCCATCTGCTTGCCGAGAACGCCGCCGGCCTTGTTGACCTGGTCCAGCGCGATCTTGGCGCCGGTGAGCGCGTAGCGGCCTGCTTCCGCCGCGGGCCCGGTGACGGGCAGGACCATGCCCACCTTGATCGTTGCGCCTTGCGCGTGGGCCGAACGCAGAATCGCCGGCATGGCGATGCCGGCCGCAAGGCCAGCGGAAATCTGACGACGCGTGAAAGTCATAGGCATCCTCCGGGTGGCCTCTTCGGGCCGTGGCCGGATTAGACGACGGACGTTTGCGGGAGTCTAGCTGAAATTCTAGCTGGTCCAGTCTTGCCGCAGCCGCCCATCGCGGCCGGAACGCGACGGCGATTTATGCGCTTGGCAAATCGGGGCTCGGCGTTGAGGATCAGGGCAATACGTGTTGCAGCATCGCAAGAGCGCGGGCGGGCGCCACAGGCAAACAGGGAGGAGGTCGCCATGAGCGATCAGGCGGGCCGCGCGGCGGCATTGGGCGGCATGGTGTTCGGTCCGCAGGCGATGGAGGCCGCGCAGCAGGCGGTCGAGCGGATGATGGCCGACATTGCCGGGCCCGTCCTCGGCAAGGACGCGGTCTCGGCGCAGGCGGCGCTGGTGCGCGAGGTCTCGCGGCTCATGGCTGGCCAGTCGGACCTCAAGCCCGCCGCCGGCGACAAGCGCTTCGCCGATCCGATGTGGCAGGACAACCCGATGTTCCAGACATGGATGCAGGGCTATCTCCTCTGGTCGAAATCGGTCGATGCGCTGGCCGGCGCGATGGGCATGGACGAGCTGGCGACAAAGCGAAACCGCTTCTTCGCGAACCTCGTGACCGACGCGCTGTCGCCCACCAACACGATGTTCGGCAATCCCGCCGCCATGAAGAAATTCGTCGAGACCGGCGGCAAGAGCACGCTCGACGGCCTGCAGAATTTTCTGAAGGACCTCGTCGACAATGGCGGCATGCCGGCGCAGGTCGACAAGACGGCCTTCGCCGTCGGCCGAAATCTGGCGATGACGCCGGGCGCGGTCGTGTTCCGCAACGAAATGTTCGAGTTGATCCAGTACACGCCTGTCACGGAGGAGGTCTACGAGACGCCCGTGCTCTTCGTGCCGTCGATGATCAACAAATATTACGTGCTGGACCTCGCGCCGGGACGCAGCATGTTCGAATATGCCTTGGCGCAGGGCCTGCAGGTTTTCACGATCAGCTGGAAGAATCCGTCCGCCGCCGACAGCGAGTGGAGCATCGACAATTATCTGGAGCAGATCCTCAACGCCTGCGCCGCGGTGCGTGAAATCTCCGGCTCGCCGCAGATTCATCTGGCCGCCGTCTGCGCAGCGGGCATGCTGACTTCGAGCGTGGTCGGCTATCTCGCGACGCGCGGCGACACTCAGGTGCGCTCGTCCACGACAATCGTCACGGGCCTCGACAATTCGGTGGAGGACACCAAGCTCTCGATCTTCACCGCGCCCGACATGGTCGAGATGGTCGCCGGCCTGTCGCAGGCGCAGGGCGTTCTCGACGGGCGCAACCTGTCGAGCGCCTTCACGTGGATGCGGCCGAACGATCTCGTCTGGAACTATTGGGTCAACAATTACCTGATGGGCAATCCGCCGCCCGCCTTCGACATCCTCTACTGGAATTCCGACGCGACCCGCATGCCCGCCCGCACGCATCGCGAATTTCTCGACCAGGGATTGATCAATGCCTACACAAAACCCGGTGCGGTAAAGGTGTTCGGCCAGCCGATCGACATGGCGCAGGTCGAGACCGACATGTTCGTGATGGGCGGGCTGAACGACCACATCTGCCCTTGGAAGAACTCCTACGCCGGCGCGAAACTCTACGGCGGCAAGACCGAATTCGCGCTGGTCGGCTCAGGCCATGTGCAGAGCATGGTCAATCCGCCCGGCAATCCGAAATCGGTCTATTACGTCAATTCTAGCCTGCCCGAGTCGGCGGACGAATGGTTGAAGACGGCAACGAAGAAGCCCGGCAGCTACTGGGAATATTGGGCGCCGTGGATCATCGCGCGGTCTGGCGAGAAGCGCGCGCCGCGCGCGCTCGGCAGCGCATTGTTTCCGCCGATCGCCGCGGCGCCGGGGCAGTATGTGATGGAGTCGTGAGGCGCGGACGACGGGCGACTGGCGTCTCCCTCTGCCCGCGAGCGGGGAGGAGGGGACAACGCCGCTTGATCGCTGTTATCGCTCTGCTGCCAGCTTTCCCTCGATCATCTCGCGCAACGTGCGACGCAAAATCTTACCCGCAGGCGAGATCGGGAACTCCGGCAGCACTTCCAGCCGTTCCGGCAGTTTGAATTTCGCGATCTTCTGGTCCAGCAGAAACGTCTTCATCTCCTCGAAGCCGAGCGCAGCGCCTGCCTTCAGCGTCACGAAGGCGCAAGCCTTCTCGCCGAAGACGGGGTCGGGCATGGCGACCAGCGCCACGCCGTGGACGGCCGGATGCTTCAGGAGGAGGTTCTCGATTTCGTCGGTGCTGATCTTCTCGCCGCCACGATTGATGAGATCGTTCTTGCGGCCCTCCGTCACGATGTAGCGGCCGCGCTTCCGCACGATGTCGCCCATGCGGTAGAAGCCATCAGGCGTGAACGCCTTGGCGTTCTGTTCAGGCGCATTGTAATAGCCGCGTATCGTGTAGGGGCCGCGCACGATCAGTTCGCCGGCCTCGCCATCGGGCAGTTCATTGCCGCCGAGATCGATCACCTTGATCTCGTCGTCCGCGCACATGGGCGCGCCCGACGAATGCAGAACCTTATCGTCATCGTCGTCGAGGCGCGTGAAATTGAGCAATCCCTCGGCGGTCCCGTAAACTTCCTGGAATGCGCAGCCGAATGTCTTGCGCACGCGGTCGCGCAATTCCGGCGAGAGCCGCGCGCCGCCGTTCTGCACGAGTTTCAGCGACGAGATGTCGTAGCCCGCGATCTGCGGATCGTTGAGCCAATTGACGACCAGCGGTACAGCGGCAGGAATGGCGGTGACCTTTTCGCGCGCGACGAGAGCGAACACGCTTGCCGCGTCCGTTCTGGGCGAGACGACAACACGCCCGCCCGCCGAAAGCGCGCCGAGCGCGCCGGGCGAGCCAAGGTTGTAATTATGCGCCAGCGGCAGGCTCACCAGCAGGACGGTGTCCTGGTCGAAGCCGGCGATGCGGGCGCTCTGCGTGTAATTGTAGATGTAGTCGTTGTGCGTGCGCGGAATGAGCTTCGGCAGCGCGGTCGTGCCGCCCGACAGCAGCATCAGCGCCACATCGCCTGCGTCCGGCGCCGTTTGCGCAATGGATTCGCGCGCCGTTGCGCTGGCGGCTGCTTCGCGCAGGACAGGCAGGGAGAGTTGCGCGCCGAGCGCTTCGCCCTCGACGAAGACATGCTCGATCGTCGGCGCGGCGGCGCGCACGGCTTCGGCCATCGGCCGGAAATCGAAGGCGCCGACCTGCTGCGGGATGAACAGCGCCTTTGCGCCGCCAAAGCGTGCGAAATGCACAAGCTCGGTTTCGCGATGGGGCGGCAGCGCCATGACTGGAATGACGCCAATGCGCAGCAGCGCGAGAAACACCTCGAAGAAAGCAGCGCCATTCGGCATCTGGAAAACGACGCGGTCGCCCGCCCGCAATCCGAGCGCATGGAAATGCGCGGCGAGGTTGCGGCTTCCCGCCTGCATCTGGCCGTGCGTCATGCGCACGGCGCCGTCGACGATCGCAATGCGGTTCGGCGCCGCATCGGCAAGCGCGTCCATCGCCTGCAGGATCGTGCGGTCCTGCCAGTAGCCCTTGGCGCGATAGGCGCGCGCGAAATCCTCCGGCCAGGGAATGCAGCCCTGCAGCATGGCGATCCTCTCCCGAACGGTCGCGCGTCTTCCGGCGCGATCATGTATTATAATACATGCAAAATCATAGAATACAAGCCTGTTGCAAAGCTCGCTGCGCCGTCCCGATCGCGCGCGGATGAGCGATTGTGTGCTTTATTGGATGTATGTTGGCCTCCGCGACCTGGCTGTGCAGCCTGACCAACAGTTGCGCCAGCTCCGAATAGATGTATGATAATGCATAAATAATCGCCGGCGGAGAAGAGGCCGGCGCATCGGGAGGGTTGCGATGCGGATCAAGATCGTCGGCGCGGGTCCCGCGGGCCTGCAATTCGCCGCGCTGATGAAGCGTCACGATCCTGCACACGAGATCACGATCTACGAGCGCTCGCCGCGCGACGCGACCTGGGGCTTCGGCGTGGTCTTCTCCGATCGCGCGCTGGAGTTTCTCGCCGCCGACGATCCCGATCTAGTCGCTTATCTCGGCCCGCACTTCGAACGCTGGCCTGAAATCACGATCGTTCACAACGACACGCGCATCCCGGTTGCGGGCAACGGCTTCACCTCGATCGGCCGGCTCGAACTGCTCAACCTGCTTTACGCCTATGTCGAAAGGCTCGGCGTCGCGATCGAGTTCGAGACGGAGAAGACTTCGTTCGATGCGCTCGGCCCCGCCGATCTGATCGTGGCGGCCAACGGCGCCTTCTCGTGGATCCGGCAGGAAAACGAACAGACCTTTGGAACATCCGTCGACTGGCGCCCGAACCGGTTCATCTGGTACGGCGCGACCAAGCCGTTCAATTCGCTGACGCTGACGTTCCGGGAAACCGAACTGGGCGTATTCTGCGCGCACCACTATCGCTACGCGCCCGACCGCAGCACGTTTCTCGTCGAACTCGAGGAAGAGACGTTTCGGCGCGGCGGCTTCGAGACCATGTCGGCCGAAGACACGATCGCGCATTGCGAGCGTGTCTTTGCGAAAGATCTCGAGGGCCATCGCATCATCTCCAACAATTCGCACTGGCGCCAGTTTCCGGCAGTGTGGAACGAGCGCTGGAGTTTCGACAATGTCGTGCTGATCGGCGATGCGTTGCGCACCGCGCATTTCTCGATCGGCTCGGGCACACGGCTCGCCATGGAAGATTCCATCTCGCTGTTCCAGGCGCTGAAGCAGACAGGGAACGATGTGGCGAAGGCGCTGCCGCTCTATCGCGAGATCCGCATCAAGCCGATGAAGGCAATCTGGGACGCGGCCAATGTGAGCCTGCGCTGGTACGAGCGGATGAACGAAACGATCAAGCTCGATCCGGTCGACTTCGCCTATTCCTACATGACGCGCACGGGCCGTGTGGACCATGCCGAAGTGAAGCGCCGCGATCCCGCGCTCGCCGCGGCGTGGGAGAAGAGGCATGCGGGCGCGCCGCAGGCGTAGTCGCCCGAGCTACAGTTCCAGGTCTGCGGCGTTCTCGTAAATGCGCGTCAGCATGGCGAGCAAAAGGTCGATCTCCGCGTCGCTGAAGCCGCGCAGGGCGATGCGCTCGTTGCGGAGCGCATAGGGGATCAGCTCTTTCGTCAGCCGGTTGCCTTCGGCCGTCAGTTTCACCACCACGGTGCGTGCGTCGCTCTCGCTGCGGCGGCGTGTCAGCAGGCCGCGCTTCTCCATGGCCGTCACGAGACGCGACAGCGTCGATTGCTCGATGGATGTGGCGGCCATGAGATCGCCGGTCTTCTGCTCGCCGCCATGCCAGAGCGCGGCCATCACGCGCCACATCGGCACGGCCAGATCATACCGCGCGAGTTCGTCGCCGAAGGCGCTCGCCAGCCGCACGCCGGTGCGGTTGATGTGGTAGGGCAGGAAGCGCGCGAGATCGAACATGGGATGTCGCTCTGTCTACCGGATCGCGCGCATCGGCGCGAGCGCTCAGCGGCGCGGGCCGCCCATGCCGCCCGGCGGGCCGCCGCCCATCCCGCCTGGGCCTCCAATGCCGCCTGGGCCTCCGATGCCGCCAGGACCGCCCATGCCACCAGGACCTCCCATGCCGCCGGCGCCATTTCCTGGCCAACCGGGACCGCCCGGCCAACCCGGCAAGTTCTGGCCGCCGCCCGGTGCGCTCGGCGCTGCGCCGTTGCGCGGGAAGCCCGCGCCGCCGCCTGGCGCGCCGGGACCGCCCGCTCCACCGGGCGCCTTCGGCC
>CAMFKC010000038.1 GCA_945956975.1 uncultured Methylocystaceae bacterium
GCGCACAGCAGGGCGAGTTCCGGCAGGATGCGCCCTGCGCCGGATTCGAGCACGCCCGGCCCGATCAGCACGGCGACGCCGACGAATCCGACGATCACGCCGACCAGGCGATTGGCGCGCAATCGTTCGTCGGCAAGGAAGAACGGCGCGAGCAGGACGGAAAAAAGCGGCGTCGTCGCATTGATGATCGCCGCGAAGGACGAAGTCAGGCTCTGCTGCGCCCAGAACGAGAGGGACCACGGTACGACATTGTTGAGCGCGCCGATGGCGAGGAAGGCCAGCCAGATTTTTCGTCCGCGCGGAAAGCCTTCCGCCGATACGGCGAGGACCGCCGTCAGCGCGACGACGGCGATGACGACGCGCAGCATCACCAGCGTCAGTGGCGGAAAGCCGCCGAGCGCAACCTTCACGAACGGAAACGAGCAGCCCCACATCAGCGAGAGAAGGCCGAGCATGGCCCATGTGCGCAGCGACATGGACGTCTCGACGGCGGGCATCTTGGCAGGCGGCATGCGGGCTCCGGTTGCGCGCGCAATCTAGGCGAGGCGCACGGGTCGGGCGCCCCGGTTTCTGTGACGGGCGGCTATGCGCGGGGCGTTTCGGCGCGCACCAGCCGGGACCGCCGGCCTCCGGCCGGCAAAAGCGCCGCTGAAGGGGCCGGCTGGAAGCCGGCGGTCCCGGCTTGCCGCTGTATGTTACGCCGGCAGATCCAGCACGCCGGCCTTGCCCTCTTTCGTGCCGAAGGCGAGCCGCTTGCCCTGCGCATCCCACGCCAGCGCCGTGACGGCGTCGTTCGACTCGCGCTCGCCGCGCACGAAAATCTCGGAGGCGTCGGTCAGCCGCACGAGCAACACCCAGCCGTCCTCATAGCCGATGGCGAGCACCATGTTGCTTGGATGAAACGCCACGCGCGACACGCGGCGCGGGCGCACGCCGCATTCGCGCGGGCCGCGGCCCATCGGCCCATCCTTGGTCTCGAACGGCCAGACCACGCAGGCGTCAGCGCCCGAGGTCGCCAGCCACTTGCCGTCCGGCGACCACGAGAACGAACGCGTCTTGGCGGGATAGCCGGACATGCGCATGTGCTTGCCGTCGGCGAGCCGCCAACCGTGCAGCATGTTCTCCTGCATCGAGGTCACGAGAAAGCGCCCATCGGGCGAAACCGTCACGTCGAGATGAGAGCCTTTCCATTCGTAGAAGGCCGGGTCGCCGGCGTTGGGAAACCACAACGAGGCGCCGTTGTAGTGCGCGATGGCGAGACGGTAGCCCTTCGGCAGGAAGCACAGGCCGCGCACGGCCGAGGGCGCAGCGAAATCCTTGACGACGCCCTTGGCGTCGCGCGCCCGCACCTGCTTGCCCGCAGACCACGCCATCGCGCCGTCGTCGCGCAGCGTCAGCGCGTCGATCCACTTGCCTTTTTCATGCGCGATCGTTTCGCTGCGGCCTTCGGCGTCGGTCGCGATGAGCAGCCCGTCGTCGCCGCCGGTGAAGATGCGCTTGCCATCGGACACCGCGACGAGGATCGCGCCATCCTCATGCGCCTTGACGCGCTTTTCCTCGCCGATTCCGGCGAACATGATCGTGCCGTCGGCCAGCGCATAGACGGGCGTGCGGCCGAGGAAGGCCGTGGCGACGATTGTGTCGCCGGCTTCGAGATTGGTGACGTGCTGGGCGAGGGAGGCTTCGGACATGATCGATGTGCTCCCCCTCTCCCGTGGAACGGGAGAGGGTGGCCGCGCAGCGGCCGGGTGAGGGACTGGCGATTACAGCGCCGGATGCGGCTGGCGCCCTCATCCGTCATGCTTCGCATGACACCTTCTCCCGCAAGCGGGAGAAGGATTCAACCTACGCCGCGCACTTCATGAAACCCTCGCGGATCTCGTCTTCCTTCAGGTCGCGCCCGATGAAGACGATGCGGCTCACCCGCTTCTCCTCCGGCTTCCACTCGCGCTGCAGATCGCCATCGAGGATCATGTGCACGCCCTGGAAAACGAAGCGCTTGTTCTCGCCCTTCAGCGCGAGAATGCCCTTCGAGCGTAGGATGCTCGGCCCCTCGCGCTGCACGAGGTCGTTGACCCAGGGCATGAACTTGTTGGGATCGACCTCGCCGTCGATCGTCAGCGACAGCGATTGCATGTGCTCGTCGTGGTAGACCTTCAGCCCGCCGTGCGAATGTCCGTGGTCGTGATGATGATGGTCATGGCCGTGGTGGTGGTGATCGTGCCCGCAATCCGGCCCGCATTCGTGGTCATGATGGTGGTGGTCGTGGCCATGCGCGTGATCGTGGTCATGATCGTCGCCCGCCTCGAGGAAGGCCGGCTCGATCTCCAGAATGCGGTCGAGGTCGAAGGCGTTCTTGCCCAGAACCGCGTCCAGCGGCACGTTCGACTTCACCGCGTGATGCAGCTTGGCGTAGGGGTTGATGCCGCGGATACGCGCTTCCACTTCGCGCAGCTCCTCCGGCGTCACGAGATCGGTCTTGTTGATGATGATAACGTCGGCGAAGGCAATCTGGTTCTTGGCTTCCGGCGCATCCTTCAGTCGCGCCGACAGCCATTTGGCGTCGGCCACCGTCACGACCGCGTCGAGCTTGGCGACGTCCTGCACGTCCTGGTCGACGAAGAAGGTCTGCGCGACCGGCGCGGGATCGGCAAGGCCCGTCGTCTCGACGATGATCGCGTCGAACTTGCCCTTGCGGCGCATCAGGCCTTCGAGGATGCGGATGAGGTCGCCGCGCACGGTGCAGCAGATGCAGCCGTTGTTCATCTCGAACACTTCCTCGTCGGCGCCGACCACGAGATCGTTGTCGATGCCGATCTCGCCGAACTCGTTGACGATCACGGCGTATTTCTTGCCGTGCGGCTCGCTGAGGATGCGGTTCAGCAGCGTGGTCTTGCCGGCGCCGAGATAGCCGGTGAGCACGGTGACGGGGATCTTGTCGGACATCTAATCTTCTCCGGTGGCGCGCCCTTTGCCGTCATTGCGAGGAGCGAAGCGACGAAGCAATCCAGGGCTCGGGTTGCGGCTCCAGTTGCTTCGTCACGCTCGCAATGACGGACCGGGTTAGGGCGCAAGCGCCTTGGTCAGCTCGCTTATATTGTGTCTGACCATGTCGATGTAAGTCCCCGCCGGCCCGTCCGGGGCGGAAAGGGAGTCGGAATAGAGCGTGCCGCCGATCTTGGCCCCGGTTTCCCGGGCGATCTGGTCCATCAGCCTGGGATCGCTCACATTTTCGAGAAAGACGGCCGGAAATTTGTCCTTGCGCACCTGCTGGATGATCCGGGCGACATCCTTGGCCGAGACCTGCGCCTCTGTGGACAGGCCTTCCGGCGCTGCCAGCGTGAGCCCGTAGGCCTGCCCGAAATAGCCGAAGGCGTCGTGCGTCGTCACGATCCGCCGCCGCTCTGCCGGGATCTTGGCGATGGCCGCGCGGACCTCGGCGTCGAGCGCATCGAGCCTGGCCAGATAGGCCTGTGCATTGGCCTCGTAATCCGCCTTGCCCGCAGGATCGGCCGCGACCAGCCCGTCGCGGATATTAGCGACATAGATTTTCGCGTTTGCGACATTCTGCCAGGCGTGTGGGTCGGTCCCGCCGTGCTCGGCGAATTCCTTGTTGCTCTTGTCCGTCCGCAGCGTGACGCCCTTCCCCGCGATCACGATCTGCGCCTTTGTGGCGGACGCCTTGGCGAGCCGGCTGATCCAGCCCTCCAGGTGCAGCCCGTTTTCAACGATCAGCTTCGCGCCGGCGATCCTGCGGCTGTCGGCGGGCGAGGGATCGTAGGCGTGAACGTCGCCGTTGGGTCCGACCAGCGCGGAAACCTCGACACGCGAGCCTCCGACCTGCCGGACGAGATCGGCAAGGATGGTGAACGTGGCGACGACGGGGATTTTTTCCGTCTGGCCCTCAGCGACTCTGGCCGAGAGGACGAGAGCCGCGCCAAGGGCGAGCAGGCGACGCCGGGTGAACATGATCACGCCTCCAGATGCCGCCGCTTCGGCAATTGCCGCAGCGCGCCGCCGGCGCGGCCGAAGATCAGCGAAAGAAAATAGACGACGCCCGCCGCCAGCACGATGGTCGGGCCCGACGGCAGGGACAGCGCATAGGAGGCGACGAGCCCGGCATAAGCGGACGCCACGCCGATCAACGCCGCGAGCCCGATCGCCGCGTCCAGCTTCTGCGTCCACAGCCGCGCGGCCAGCGCAGGCAGCATCATCAGCCCAACCGACATCAAAGTGCCGAGCGCCTGAAAACCCGCGACGAGGTTGAGGACGAGCAGTGCGAGGAATGCGAATTGCGTGACGGCGCCCGCGCCGGTCGCCACCTGCGTGAATGAAGGGTCCAGCGTCTCCATCACGAGCGGACGAAACAGGACGGCGAGGCCGAGCAGCGTGATGGTTGCGATGGAAGCGAGCAGCAGCAACGTCTGGTCGTCGAGCGCCAGCACATTGCCGAACAGGACGTGCAGCAGGTCGATGTTCGACCCGCGCAGCGACACGAGCGTCACGCCGAGCGCGAGCGAGACGAGGTAGAGGCCGGCGAGCGATGCGTCCTCGCGCAACAGCGTGGCGCGCGCCACCACGCCCGCGCCGACCGCGACGACCACGCCGGCGGCGAGCCCGCCGAGCATCATCGCCGTGGCGGAAACTCCGCCGGCCACGAGATAGCCGATGGCCGCGCCCGGCAGGATCGCATGCGCCATGGCGTCGCCCGACAGCGCCATGCGGCGCAGGATGAGAAACATGCCGAGCGGCGCGCCCGCGATGGCGAGCGCGAAGGCGCCCACCAGCGCGCGACGCATGAATTCGAAATCGGCGAAGGGGGCGATGAGGAGGTCGTACAAGTCAGGCCGCCCGCTCGCAGGCCGCCGCGTGATGATCGAAGGCCTCGCTCATCCGTCGCGCCTTCGCGAGGCATTCCGCCGACAACGCCTCGCGCGCCGGTCCCCACGCCACGCATTCGCGGGCCAACAGCAGCGCCTGCGGAAAATGCGCCCGCACCAGCGCGTAATCGTGCAACACGGCAAGGATCGTGCGGCCCTGCGCGTGCCAGCGCGCGATCAGGTCGACCAGATCGCCGGTGGTGCGCTCATCGACAGCGGCGAACGGTTCGTCCAGCAGGATGACGCCGGCGTCCTGCAGCATCAAGCGCGCGAACAGCATGCGCTGCGTCTGCCCGCCCGACAGCGCGCCGATCTGGCGCGCTTCGAACCCTTCCAGACCCACTGCGGAAATGGCTTCCGCCACAGCGTGGCGATCCTGGGCTCCAATGCGGCCGAACAGGCCGGTGCGCCGCACGCGGCCGAGCGCCACGAAATCGAAGACGTCGATGGGAAAACTGCGGTCGATCTCGGCCGCCTGCGGCAGATAGCCCATGGCGCGCGTATCCAGGCCGCCGCGATCGATGCGGCCGCCGATCGGCTTCAGCGCGCCGACGAGCGCCTTGATCAGCGTCGACTTGCCAGCCCCGTTCGGCCCGCAGACCGCAGTCAGCGAACCCGCGGCGAAACGGCCGGTGAGGTGATGCACTGCCGGATGGCCATCGTAGCCGAGCGTGACGTCGTCGAGGACGAGGGCCGTCGTCATGTCATGGCCCATCTCACGCCGATCCAGATCAGCGCGGAGAGCGCGCCCGCCCCGGCGAGGCGCTCCAGCGCAGACAGGCGCAGCAGCGAGGGACCCGGCGCGACGATGGCGGAGGGGTCATGCGCATGGCCGTGGTGGTCGTCATGCGCGTGGACCTGCACGTCATGCGGATGGCCGTGGTCATGATCGTGATGATGGTGGTCGCGATGGTCCATGCGGTAGCCGTCGGCGGGTAATCGGCAATGTTATAATGTTACAATTGCGCCGAAAGCAAGGACGCTGGCGCGCGCAGGCGTAAAGTTGTATGACGATTTCATTGGACAATTGATAAACGATCAACACACAGGGAATGCAAATGCTCTATCCGCCGTCCGACCGCGTCATCGAACTCAAGCGCCAGCTCGAGCGCTTCATGGACGAGCACATCTATCCGAACGAGGAGCGCTTCTACCGAGAGGCCGAAGAACTCGGCCCCTGGAAGGTCTATCCCGTGGTCGAGGAATTGAAGCCCCTCGCCAGGGCGCAAGGCCTCTGGAACCTGTTCCTTCCCGAAAGCGATCGCGGCGCCGGCCTCACCAACCTCGAATACGCCACGCTCTGCGAGGTCATGGGCCGCTCTCATCTCGCGCCGGAAATCTTCAACTGTAACGCCCCCGACACCGGCAACATGGAAGTGCTGGAGCGCTACGGCTCCGAGAAAGACAAGGAGCGCTGGCTCAAACCCCTGCTTGCAGGCGAAATCCGGTCCTGCTTCGCGATGACCGAGCCGGCAGTGGCTTCCTCCGACGCGACCAACATCGAAAGCTCGATCGTGCGCGACGGCGACGAATACGTCATCAACGGCCGCAAATGGTACACGACCAACGCCACCGACCCGCGCTGCAAGATTTGCATCTTCATGGGCAAGACGGACCCCGATAATCCGAACCGCCACAAGCAGCAGTCGATGATCCTGATCCCGATGGACACGCCCGGCGTCGAGGTGAAGCGTTCGCTTCCCGTCTTCGGCTTCTACGGCGTGCCCGACCGCGCATCGGAGGTGATCTTCACCAACGTGCGCGTGCCCAAGGAGAACATGCTGCTCGGCGAAGGCCGCGGCTTCGAGATCGCGCAAGGACGCTTGGGCCCCGGCCGCATCCACCATTGCATGCGCCTGATCGGTCTGTCCGAGCGCACGCTGGAAAAGATGTGCAAGCGCGCGATGAGCCGTGTCGCCTTCGGCAAGGCGGTGTCGGAACAGACGGTCACGCAGGAGCGCATCGCCGAAGCCCGCATCATGATCGAGCAGGCCCGCCTGCTGACGCTCAACGCCGCGCACGCGATGGACACGGTCGGCAACAAGGTCGCGAAGACCGAGATCGCGATGATCAAGGTCGCCGTGCCGAACATGGCCTGCCAGATCATCGACTGGGCGATCCAGGCGCATGGCGGCGGCGGCACGTCGAACGATTTCGGCCTGACGCAGGCCTACGCCACCGCGCGCCTGCTGCGTCTGGCGGATGGTCCGGATGAAGTCCACCGCAATCAGATCGCGCGGCTGGAACTGAAGAAGTATGTGAACTGAGGGGCATGGTCCCCTCGCCCCGCTCGCGGTGAGAGGGGGTTCATCGCGCTCCCAAATAATCCTCCGCAGCCTTCACGCCCGTCTCCCACGCGCCATGCGCGGTGGAGAAATGGATTTTCGAGCAGGCCTCGCCGGCAAAGAACAATCTCCCATCGACCGGCGCGGCCAAAATCTGCCGGTCCCCAACATGTCCGGGAAGCGCGCTGGAATAGCCGCCGCGCGCGAACGGGTCTGAGCGCCATGCCGTGGTGCGCATGAACCGCAGGCGCCTGTTGGCGTCGGCGCCGAGCACGGCGACGATCTGCCGGCGCGCCTCCGCCTCCGCAGCCGCAGGGCCGGCCTTTTCCAGTTCGACCGCGAAGGCGCCGCCGTAGAAGCCCGACAGCAGCTTTCGTCCACGCGGAAACATGTCGAAGCTGAACGTCTCGACCCGGTCGGTGGCGCCGTAGAAGTGCCCGCGCGGGTAGGAGAAATCTCCCTCGATCTCGAAGAAGATCTTGTCGGCGACGCCGAGCGGCAGGCCCGCCGCCGCCGCCTGCTTGGCGGGCAGCGCGGGGTCGAAGCGCAGCGTGCTATCAGCGATCAGCGGCGTCGGCACGCAGACGATGGCCGCCTTCGCCTCGATCGTTCCGCGCTGCGTCTCGAGCTTCACGCTCTTGCCCGCATGATCGATTTTCGACACGGCGCAATCGAACACGACAGGCAGGCCCTTGGCCGCGCCCGCGATCATGGCGCCATAGCCTTCGCGGACCGTCCAGTTGATCTGCGTGTCTTCGTAATTGTCGAAATCGATGATCGAGATGTGTTCGAGTTCGGTGCCGCTGTAGTAGGTCGCGACCGCGCGCAGCAGCATTTCCCAGCGGCTGTTCTTCGGCAGCAGTTCGGATGCAGGCCGGTCGCGACCCGTGGCTGCGGCCTCTTCCACCGCATCGAAGAAATCCGACAGCGCCTGGCGATATTCTGCGTGATCGCGGCTCGGCAATCCGACCGACGCGGGACCGCTCCATCCGGGCGTTCCCCTGTCGACCGTGAACCCATGCGCCTCGGCCACCTGCACCAGCACATTCTTGTTGGCCGAGTGCAGCCACTCGCACCCGAGATCGATCACGTCGCCTGCGGCGGGAATCGTGTGCGCCCGGCCGCCGACGCGATCACGCGCCTCGATCATGAGAGCGGAAACGCCCGCCTGGCGCAGTCGCGTGGCGGCGCCGATGCCGGCGGCGCCCGCGCCGACGATTGCGACGTCGATGGAAGAGGGAAGCGTGCTCATGAAACCAATGTAGAACGTTTGCGCAGCACGCGAAATCACGCCGCGTCGCGACGCTCTTCGCGAAGACGGCGCGTCAAACGCTCACCACTTCGGCGGAGTCGAATCGTAGGGATGGTATTGATAGAGCCAGCTTTCGCTGAGAATCCTGTCGCCGTCCGAAAGATAGAGCCGCATCTCGACGGGATCCTGCCCTTCGACCGTCAGGTCGAATTGAGCGCGCCAGTGGCCGGGCACGTCGTCCGGCACGGCCTCCGTGAAGATGTAGGAGAATGTCCCGCGCGAAGCCCACAGTTCGGCCTTGGGCTTCACGCCTTTCGGCAGATTGCTGAGGGGCCCGCCGAGAAATTCGACCATGAACTTGCGCACGCCCTTGGGACGCGGCTGGCCGGGCACGCCGCCATTGCCGAGCCGCGTCGCCACGCAGCGCGCGAGATCGCTCGGGTAGGGTTCGTCGGCCTTCCAGTGCAGCTTGTAGGCGAGATCGATCGTCTGGCCTGGCCGCGTCGGCTCGGCCGGCACCCACATGGCGACGATATTGTCGTGGATTTCGTCGTCGGTCGGGATCTCGACCAGATGCACGGCGCCCTTGCCCCAGTTGCCGCGGGGCTCGACCCAGACGGACGGGCGGCGATCGTAGTTCACGCCGTCGAGATAATGATCGAAAACGCGGTCGCGCTGCAGCAGGCCGAAGCCTTTCGGATTGGTGTCGCCAAAGGCAGACGCCATCACACGCGGCGCGTTGTTGAGGGGGCGCCAGATATGCTCGCCCGTACCGGTCCACAGCGCGAGACCATCGGAATCGTGGATTTCCGGCCGCCAGTCGAAACCGTCGCCCTTGCGGGTTTCCGAGAACCAGTACATCGACGTCAGCGGCGCGACGCCGAAGCGGATGTAGTCCTTGCGCAGGTGAAGCTGGCACTCGATGTCCATCGTCACCGCCTTGTCGCGCGTCATGACGAACTTGTAGGCGCCGACGATGCCGGGCCCTTCGAGCAGCGCATGCAGCGTGACGGTGTGGCCTTCCTCCGGCCCCACCCAGAATTTGGTGAAGTCGGGAAATTCCTCCTCGCGGCCGACCTGCCAGGTGTCGAGCGCGATGCCGCGCGCCGAAAGCCCGTACTGGCGCAATTCGCCGATGGCGCGGAAATACGAGGCGCCCAGAAACGCCACCCAATCGTTGGTCCGCCAGTCCAGCGGACCGTCCTTCGGCTCCTGGATCTTGAATCCGGCGAAGCCTGCGCCCTTGGCGAGTTTTCGCGCAGGCGAGTCCGCGGGCATGTCGAAATAGGACTGATCGTAGAGAACTTCGCGCGCCTGGCCGCCCTCGACGATGTTGAAC
>CAMFKC010000039.1 GCA_945956975.1 uncultured Methylocystaceae bacterium
CCGACGAGGCCGAAAAGCCCGCGCCGACAGGCATGCCGCGCACGAGGCCGGACAGAAGATTGGCCGCGCCCAGCGCGAGCAATTCCCTGTTGGCGTCGAGACCATCGCCGTGACGTAGCGCGAGGCTGCGCATGGAGCCCCACGATTCGGCGTAGATGATGAGAAACAAGGGAGCCGCGACTTCCGCGAGCCGAATCCATTCCCGCCAGGCGAGGTCCGGCGCGCCGGGCCAGGCGGGAACGATATCGATCGCGCCGATCAGACGGACGCCGCGCGCGGGCAGATCGAAAGCGAAGGATAGGGCGACTCCCGCGACGAGAACGAGGAAGGCGCCCGGCGCGGCGGGAATGCGACGCAGCGCCACGAGCGCGGCCAGCGCCGCCCCGCCGATCCAGAGGCTCGCGAAATTCCAATCCGCGAAGCGACGGACGAGCGCCTCCGCGACGACGAGAGGATTTCCGGATACATTCTCGACGCCAAGCATGGCGGGCATTTGCCGCGCGACAATGGTGACGGCGAGGCCGAAGGCGAAGCCGCGCAGGACCGGGCGCGAGATGAAGCTGGACAGGCGCCCGAGCCGCAAGGCGCCGGCGACGACGAAGAACAGGCCCGCCAGCAGCACGGCGCCGAAGGCCAGCGCCTCGCGATGCGCTTGGGGCGTATCGAACTCCACGGCGGCGGCCGCTGCTGCGAGAATTGCGGCGGAGGAAGATGTCGGCGCGACAATGGCGTAGCGGGAGCGACCAAACAGCGCGTAAACGATAAGGCCGGCGATCGCCGCGAACAGGCCATGCTGCGGCGCGAGGCCCGCGATGGTGGAGTAGGCGACGGATTCCGGCAGAAGAAGGCCAGCAATCGAAAGGCCTGCGAGTAGGTCGTA
The DNA here is from genome assembly GCA_945956975.1 of uncultured Methylocystaceae bacterium. GTDB lineage: Bacteria > Pseudomonadota > Alphaproteobacteria > Rhizobiales > Beijerinckiaceae > JAJXWB01. The sequence continues at coordinate 881 of CAMFKC010000039.1, forward strand.
ACGCACGGCGGCGAGCCTAGTGCAAACGGGCGCGCTGGTCAGCTTTCGCCCTGGGTTGCGCTTTCCTGTTCGAGAGCGAGGATTTCTCGGGCGCGATCGGTCAGGCGGCCGATGAGCGCTTCCATATCCCTTCTTTCGTCGGCTGAAAAAGGCGCGAGCAGCAGGTCGTTGGTCGTTTCCGCAGCAGCCATCATGCGGGCGTAGACCCGCTCGCCCGGCTTGGTCAGGCTGATAATCGATTCCCTGTTGTCGCGCGGGTTGGCCCGTCGCTGCAGCAGGCCGCGCGCCTCGAGCCCGGAGATCGTGCGGCTCATGCGCGTCTTGTCGAGCGACAGCCCGCGCGCGAGATCGTTGAGGGTGCAAGGGGCGCGCAGACCGAGTTCGGCAAGGGCCGCCCATTCGCCGACGGATATGTCGAGCAGACGCCGATAGCGCAAAGCCGCAGCGCGGCGCAGGACGTTCGACAGGATGAGGATGCGGCGCGCGACGAAGGCGTCGACAGGCGTCTGCGACGCGTCTGACGCGGGCGTGGATTTCAGAGATGAGTTCGGCGCGGGCTTGGCGGCGGGCATGGCGCAGCGGACCAGATCGCGCCCGCGAAAGCAATAGTTGACAAAGGCAACTATACGCCTAGACTTTTCGAAAATCGGTCGCGCTTGAACGCGGAGCAATCGGGAGAAACGCCATGGACGATCGCGTCGCGCGCGACGAGGGCACGGCCTATGACATGCCGCCGCCGGTCATCAAGGACGAACTGGTGCGCGTCGGCCGCGGCACGCCGATGGGCGAATTGCTGCGGCGCTACTGGCATCCCATCGGCCTCATCGAAGACGCGACCAATGTGCCGAAGAAAGTTCGCGCGCTGGGCGAAGATCTCGTGCTGTTCCGCGACGGCGCGGGCCGGGCGGGCCTGCTGCACGCGCGTTGCCGCCATCGCGGCACGACGCTCTATTACGGCAAGGTCGAACAGGCGGGACTGCGCTGCTGCTATCACGGCTGGCTGTTCGATGCGCAGGGCAATTGTCTGGAACAGCCTTGCGAGCCCGAAGGGGGCCTTTTCAAGCATGCGGCGCGCCAGCCCTGGTATCCGGTCCAGGAGGCTTACGGCATGATCTTCGCCTACATGGGCCCGCCCGACCGCAAGCCGGTGCTGCCGCGCTACGAATGCCTTGAGAACATGGACGACGGCGAATTCGTGGAAGCCGACGACACGTCGCTCGGCGGCGGCGGACCGTCGATCATTCCGTGCAACTGGCTGCAGCATTACGAGAACGTCGTCGATCCCTTCCACGTGCCGATCCTGCACGGCTCGTTTTCCGGCGCGCAATTCACGCAAGCCATGGCGTCCATGCCGAATGTGACGTTCGAAATGTCGCCACGCGGCGTTTCGGTGAAATCGACGCGCACGACCGATGACGGCAAGACCTTCTATCGCGTGACCGAGGCGGCGCTGCCAACGCTGCGCGTGGTGCCCAATCCGCGAGTCGCGCAATATGCGCGCGTCGAATCCATCGGCTGGGTGCTGCCGATCGACGATGAATCCTTCCGCATCTACGTCGCCGGACGCGTCAAGCAGAAAGGCGACATCGGCCGCATGCGCTCGAAGATGAACGGCAAGTTCTGGTGGGACCTGTCCGAGGAGGAACACCAGAAATTCCCGGGCGACTACGAGGCGCAGGTCGGACAGGGGCCGATCACGATCCATTCGGAGGAGCGGTTCGCTCAATCGGATCGCGGCATCGTGATGATCCGGCGGATGCTGCACGATCAGCTCGACCGCATCGCGCGCGGTGAGGATCCGATCGGCGTCAGCTTCGATCCGAACGCCGGGCCGGTGGAATTCGAAGCCGGCAATTACATCAAGGGTTGAGAGGGATCCTCCGATGAACATTCCATCGCTGAAGGCGACGCGCCTGTGCGCGTCCGTGCTGCTTGCACTCGGGCTTGGCGCAACAGCCGCCCGCGCCGAAGACCCCGGCGTCGCCGCCGACAGCGTGACGATCGGCCAGACCGTGCCGCTGAGCGGCCCGGTTTCGGCCTACGCCACGTTCAGCCGGGCGACGCTGGCCTATTTCGACATGGTGAATGCGAAGGGCGGCATCGCCGGCCGCAAGATCAAGCTGCTGAGCGTCGACGATTCCTTTTCGCCGCCGAAGACCGTGGAACAGACACGCAAGCTGGTGGAAGGCGACCAGGTGTTCGCGATCGTCTCGCCGATGGGCGGCACGGGCGCGAAGGCGGTGCAGAAATATCTGAACGACAAGGGCGTGCCGCAATTCCTGATCCAGTCGTCCCTACCGACCTGGAACACGCCGCAGGAATTTCCGTGGTCGATCTCGGGCCTGCCGAACTCCGACATCGAGGTCGGGCTCTACGCGCGCTGGATCAAGGCGAACATGCCGAAAGCGCGGGTCGCGATCCTCTACCAGAACGACGATTTCGGGCGCGCCTATCTCACCGGCATGACCGATGCGCTGAAAGGCGGCGAGGCGACGATCGCCGCGTCCGAGGCGTTCAATCTCACAGATCCCACGGTCGATTCGCAGATCGTGCGGCTGGCCGCCACGAAGGCCGATGCGCTGCTGATCGGCGCCACCGCGCGGCAGACGATCCAGACGCTGAAGAAGGCGGCGGAGATCGGCTGGAAGCCGCAGATGTTCATCGCCTATCCCGCGGCCAACATCGAGCGCACCTACAAGGTCGCCGGCGTCGACCTGGCCAAGGGCGCGATTTCGTCGTCGGTGTTCAAGGATCCGAGCGATCCGCAATTCGCCGACGACAAGGACCTGAAGGATTATTACGCTTTCATGGACCAGTATTATCCCAAGGGCGACAAGCTCGACACGCTGAACGTCGCGGCCTACGTCGAAGGCGAGTTCGTCGCGGAGGTCCTCCGCCGCTGCGGCAGGGATCTGTCCCGCAAGACGTTCCTGGCCAAGGCGACCACGCTCGGCGACTACAAGGCCGGGATGCTGCGCGACGCGGCGATCGTGCGGACAGAGCCGAACAATTATAATATCTTCCGCTCCATGCAGCTGCTGCAATTCGACGGCGCGCGGAACGTATCGATCCCGACGCCCTGAGACGCCGCCGAAGTCAGCGCAATCCGGCGCTGCGGGAGGAAGACCATGCGCTTTGTGTCGATCGAAAAAGGCCTCGGCCCGGATGGCCGGATCGCCGTCGTGCGATTCGACCGCGGCGACAGGCTGAACGCGCTGTCCGCCGACGCTATGCGCGAATTGCGGGCGGCGGCGCAGAGCTTCGAGGATGATCCGAAAACCTCGGTCGTCATCCTCACCGGCACGGCGCACGGTTTTTCGGCGGGATTCGACCTGAAGGACGCGGAGGGCCGGGACCGCGCCAAACTCGGTCTCGGCGAGCGCCGCGCAGCCCTGATGGTCGGCCCGCGGATGTGCCGCGCCTGGTACGAGATGGAGCAGGTGACGATCTGCGCGATCGAGGGCCATTGCGTCGGCGGCGGCGCGGCGCTGGCGGTCGCGCTCGACTTCCGCATCTGCGGCGCGTCGGCGCATTTCCGCATCCCCGAGGTCGAGCTCGGCATGAACATGAGCTGGGGCTCGGTGCCGCGCATCCTGCAACTCGTCGGCCCCGCGCGGACAAAGCAGGTGGTCATCCTCGCCTCCGACCGCATTTCCGCGCAGCAGGCCGAGAAATGGGGGCTGGTGGAAGAAGTGGTCGAAGACAGCCAGGCCTATGCGGCGGCGTTTGCCTTCGCCGAAAGGATCGCCGCGCAGCCGCCGATCCCGACCATGATGACCAAGACGACCGTCAACCGTCTCGCCGGCGCGCTCGACGATCTCGCCAGCCACATGGACCGCGACCAGTTCGCGCTGACGAACCTGTCGGAAGATCACGCCGAGGGCGTCGCGGCCTTCATGGAGCGGCGGAAGCCGAAATTCACGGGCCGCTGAGCGCCTTCTTCATCGCCGCCGCGCCCGCCGTCATGGCCGCGTCGATGGCGTCGCGCGCCTCGTGGGGCAGGAAGTCCGCCGTCCAGACGACTTTCACGCCCTTGCCCTCCGCGACGACCCGCGCGGACCCGTTGTAATGGGTCGTGCGCCCGCCCTCCGCCGACCAGACGAGGCGCCGCCGCTCTTCGTCCAGCGCCACGATTGGCTCGCGCACGACCATGCCGTTGGCGAAGGTCACGACGCGCGCGACGCCGCCGTCCTCGACCTTCGTGTCGACCACGAAACCCGGCACGAGCCGCGTATGCAGCGCGCCGATGTCGCGGATCGCGTCCCACGCCGCCTCGGCGGAGACGCCGACGGCGATTTCCTTGACGACCGTGCCCATCCTCACGCCTCCGCGCTGCAATAGGCTTCGATGCGGTAGCCGTCGGGATCGACGACGAAGGCCGCGTAGTAGTTCGGCCCGTAATCCTCGCGCAGTCCCGGCGCACCATTGTCCTTCCCGCCTGCCTTCAGCGCCGCCGCATGAAAGGCGTCCACGCTCGCGCGCGTCGGCGCGATGAAGCAAATGTGCAGGCCGGATTTTGGATCGGCGGGCACGGGCCGTTCGGCTGCCAGCACCCAGAGCTGTGTGCTTTCCTTCCCATATCCGAGCGATGAATCGTCGTCGTAGCGCCGCGTGTAGCCGAGCGGCGCCAGAACGGAATCGTAGAAGGCGCCGGCGCGCGCGAGATCGCTTGCGCCGATCGAGATGTGATCGAGCATTGGGTTTCTCCGAAAGGCCGGAAACGTCGGCCGATGACGCGAGAGTGAAGGGGCGCGTCCTGTTCGGCTTGGGGAAAATTGCTATTCTGCGGACATGCCCGCGCTGAACGATCTCCGCACGCCGACCATGCGCGCCATCGCCTCAGGCGAGGGCTGGCGCGCCAGCGAATTCGTCTGCGACGCCGGCCCCGAGGATCGGCCTTTCGAGGAGAGGCACGAGGACGTGACGATCGCCGTCGTCGTCTCCGGCTCCTTCAACTATCGCACCGAGGCGGGCGCCGGCCTGATGCACCCCGGCGCCATCCTGCTTGGCGCGCCCGGCCGGTGCTACGAATGCGGCCACGACCACGGGCGCGGCGACCGCTGCATCGCCTTCGCCTTCCGGCCCGATTATTTCGCGGAAATCGCGCGGGACGCCGCCGGCGACGCCCGATACGCCTTCGCGGCGGCGGCGCTCCCCGCCTCGCTCGCTCTCGCGCCGCTGGCGGCGGGCGCGCTGGCGCTGTCCGACGCCCGGGCGCTGGCGACGGAGGAGGCGGCCATTCGTCTCGCCCACGCCGCCACGCGGATTGCCGCGGGCGGCGCGAAACGCGCCGCTGCGCCGGGCGCCCGCGACGCGCGGCGGATCGCCGACGCCCTGCGCTTTATGGAGGCTCATGCCGACGAACCCCTGGATCTGGACCGGCTCGCCAGCGTGGCGCGCCTGAGCAAGTTCCACTTTCTGCGCGCCTTCGCGCGCATCGTGGGCCTCACGCCCTATCGCTATCTGCTGCTCACCCGCCTGCGCCGGGCGGGCGCGGCGCTTCTCGCGACGGATCGCCCGGTCTCGGAGATCGCCTTCGACGCGGGCTTCGGCGATCTCTCGACCTTCAACGCTCATTTCCGGCGCGCCATGGGCGCGACGCCGGGCGCCTGGCGGCGCGAGCGCGGCCAAATTTGACCTGAAAGCCCGCTCTCCCTAGTTTCCGCGGCTTCAAAACCGCAGGAAAACCATGTCCGCCGACCAGAATGCGCCCCAGACCCTTCTCGAAGCCGCCCGCGTTTCGCAGGCCTGGCCGTTCGAGGAAGCGCGCAAACTGGTCGCGCGGCTAGAGAAGAACCCGAAGGACGAAGTGCTTTTCGAGACGGGCTACGGCCCCTCGGGCCTTCCGCATATCGGCACGTTCGGCGAGGTCGCGCGCACGACCATGGTGCGCCGCGCCTTCGAGGTGCTGACCGAAGGCAAGGTGAAGACGCGCCTCATCGCCTTCTCCGACGACATGGACGGGCTGCGCAAGGTGCCCGACAACGTGCCCAACAAGGACATGTTGGCTGAGGACCTGCACAAGCCGCTGACGCAGGTGCGCGATCCCTTCGGCACGCACGACAGTTTCGGCGCGCACAACAATGCGCGGCTGCGCGCCTTCCTCGACGCCTTCGGCTTCGAATACGAGTTCGCGTCCTCGACCGAGTACTACAAGAGCGGCAAGTTCGACGCCGCGCTGCTGCACATGCTCTCGCGCTACGACGCGGTCATGAAAATCATGCTGCCGACCTTCCGCGAGGAGCGCGCGGGAACTTATTCGCCCTTCCTGCCGATCCATCCCGTCACCGGCCACGTCATGCAGGTGCCGCTGGAATCGCACGATGCGGAGAAGGGCGTGATCACCTGGAAGGACCCGAAGACGGGCGACGTCTACGAGACGCCGGTGACCGGCGGCCATTGCAAGCTGCAGTGGAAGCCCGACTGGGCGATGCGCTGGTATTCGTTGAAGGTCGATTACGAAATGGCCGGCAAGGACCTGATCGATTCGGTCAAGCTGTCGGGCTCCATCGTGCGCGCGCTCGGCGGAACGCCGCCCGAGGGCTTCAACTACGAATTGTTCCTGGACGAGAAGGGCCAGAAGATTTCGAAGTCGAAGGGCAATGGCCTCACCATCGAGGAATGGCTGACTTACGCGAGCCCCGAAAGCCTCGCGCAATTCATGTTCCAGAAGCCGACCGCGGCCAAGCGTCTCTATTTCGACGTCATCCCGCGCACGGTCGACGAATATCTCGGATTTTTGGACCGCTATCCGCAGCAGGCCTGGAAGGAGCGGCTCGGCAATCCCGTCTGGCACATCCACAACGGAATGCCGCCGGCCGCCGAAGTGCTGCATCATCCCGGCGAAGGCAACGCGCATGGAACGAGCGTGTCCTTCGGCATGCTGCTCAATCTCGCTGCCGTGGCCAACAGCGAAGACCCCTCGGTACTCTGGGGCTTCCTCAGGCGCTATGCGCCCGGCACCTCGCCGGAGAACCATCCGAAGCTCGACAAGCTGGTCGGTTACGCCGTGGCCTACTTCCGCGACTTCGTGCGGCTCGACAAGAAGTATCGCCTGCCCGACGATGTCGAGCGCGACGTGCTCGCACGCGTCTCCGCCATGCTCGATGCGCTGCCTGCCGACGCCAGCGCGGAGGATATCCAGACGCATCTCTACGATGTCGGCCGCGCCACGCCCCGCTACCAGGACTTCAAGGCCAAGACCGCGACGCCCGAGCGTCCGGGCGTGTCGAACGATTTCTTCAACGCGCTCTACCAGACGCTGCTCGGCGAAGACCGCGGCCCGCGCTTCGGCTCCTTCGTGGCGCTCTACGGCGTGCCGGAGACCAAGAAGCTGATCGCGGATGCGCTCGCCGGAGACCTGAAGGCGCGGCATGACGCGTTCATGGCGGCGCGCGAAGAGAAGAAGAAGAGCGCCTAAGGGCTGCGCCGCCTATTTCTCCTGCAGCTTTTTCAGCACGGCAGGCGTCAGCAGGCCGTCGGCCGGCAGCATGCCTTCCGCGAATTGGAAATCATGCACGGCGACGCGCGTCGCGCGCCCGACCTTTCCGTCCGTCGCGCCCGAATAATAGCCCTTGGCCGCCAGCAGCCTCTGCGCGCGGGCGCGGTCCGAAAGCGACATGGAAACATAGGTCTTCGGCCAGCCGCGCTTGAGGCCAGGCGAACCGCCGATGCGCTCCGCCAGCAGCGCGACCGCCAGCGCATAGGCGTCCGACGTGTTGTACTGGCGGATGACTTCCCAGTTCTCGGTGATGAGGAAGGCCGGCCCCGCCGCGCCTTCGGGCAGATAGAGGCTGGCTGCGCCGGACGCCGGAAGCGCCTCGCCATCGGCGCGCGCGAACCCCAGTCGGCGCCATTGGGCGAGGTCGAGATCGAGCGGCTTCCAGTCGAAGTCTTGCGGCGCCACCACTTCCATGAGGGCGGGCAGCGCCGGGTTCCAGCCGGACCCTTTCAGGAAGTTCGCGATGGAGGCGAGCGCGTCGGCGCTGGAACGCCAGATGTCGGGCTGCCCGCCGCCAGAATAGCTGGCCGCGAATTTGAGATAGGACGAGGGCGTGAATTGCGGCTGGCCCATCGCGCCCGCCCATGAGCCGACGAGATTTTCGCGCGGCATGCCGTTCTGCAGCAGCACGAGCGCGGCGACAAACTCGTCGCGATAGAAATCCGCGCGATGCTTGCGGACGGCCAGCGTCGCCACAGAGCGCAATATGTCGTGGCCGCCCTGGGTCGGGCCGTAGCCGCTCTCGACCCCCCAGATGGCGAGGCAGATTTCGGAGGGCACGCCGTAGCGGCGCTCGATCTGGCCGAGCGTGTCCGACAGGCTTTGCGCGCGGGCGCGGCCGATCGACACCTTTTGCGCGTTCACGACCTGCCCGACATAGGCATGCAGGGCCAGCGAGAACTCGCCCTGTTTGGCCGGCTGCGCCTTGATTCCGGGATCGGGCGCGAGCCCTGCTGTCTCCCGGTCGAATGTCTGGCGGCTGACGCCCGCCGCCTGCGCGGGCGGCCAGGCCGAGGCGACGAACGCGTCGAAGGCGGCGTCGCCCGAGGCTGCGCGGGCAGGGGCGGCCAAGGCGAGGAAGCAGGCGAGCAAAGCGGCGATTCTCATGAGCCTATCCTGCATGGATTGAAGCCGAGCCGCCACGTCCCGGTCTTTCCCTTGGCTCTCCCGCCCCGCTATGCTCCCGCCCGACTCGCAGAAAGGACAAAAATGCCGGCGCGCAAGGAGCTTTCGACCCGTACGGGAT
>CAMFKC010000040.1 GCA_945956975.1 uncultured Methylocystaceae bacterium
CTTGTACTTCCAGTCGCCCTCGGGCGTGATCGCCGCCTTGCGGGCCTCGTCGAAATGGAAGTCGACGTTCTTCTTCGACTGCGGTCCCCAATAGCCGACGCGGCCGAGATCGTAGAACTTGCGCTCGAAGCCGGACTTGAGGAACGCCTTGAGACAGCCGAGCAGATAGCGCCGCCGCTGGCCGCTGCCGGCCCATGGATAGGAGAACAGCGCCTTCTTCATGTAGAAGCGGCGGTAATTGTTCATCACGCGGTCGAGAAGCTCGACGCGGTCCATCGCCTCCGGCTTGATGATCGGCGTGACGAAATTGTATTTCTCGAAGTCGAAGATCTCGACCTTGTCGCTGAGGTCGTTGAACAGGTCGGAGAACGGCCAGGGTGTGTACATCGACCAGTTGGCGAGGTCGGGCTTCCACTCCATCGCCATGCGATAGGTTTCTTCCAGCGTCTCCGCCGTCTCGTTTTCAAGACCGACGATGAACTGCGCCTCCACGACAATGCCGGCGTTGCGCAGCAGCTCGATCGCGCGCTTGTTGTCGGCGACCTTCGTCTCCTTGTTGAAGCGATCGAGCTTCATCTGGGCGGCGGCTTCCGTGCCGAGCGAGACGTGGATGAGGCCCGCCTTGCGGAACAGCGGCAGCAGTTCGGCGTCGCGCAGGATGTCGGTCACGCGCGTATTGATGCCCCACAGCACCTTCTCGTTGAGCCCGCGCCTGATCAGTTCCTCGCAGAACTGGATAAACTTCTTGCGGTTGATCGTGGGCTCCTCGTCCGCGAGGATGAAGAAGCGGACGTCCTGCTCCTTGTAGAGCTTCTCGATCTCGTCGCAGACCTTCTTGGGATCGCGCACGCGGTAGTCGCGCCAGAACTTCCACTGCGAGCAGAAGGAGCAGGTGAACGGACATCCGCGCGCCATCGAGGGGATCGCGACGCGGCAGTTGAGCGGAATGTACTTGTACTTGCTCCACTCCAGGATGTTCCAGTCGGGATTGATCGCGTCGAGGTTCTTGACGGTCGCGGCCGCCTGCGTCGCCACGATCTTCGAGCCCTCGCCGTCCCTCTCCGCGAAGGCGAGGCCCTTGATCTCGCGCCGCGCCGCCGGCCAGCGGCCTTCCGCGATGGCGCGGGTGAGTTCGACGATCACCTCCTCGCCCTCGCCACGCACGATCACGTCGATCCACGGAGCCTCCGTCAGCACCTGGCTGTACATGAAGGTGGCGTGGATGCCGCCGAGCACGGTCACGGCGTTCGGATGCACCTCGCGTGCAATCTGCAGCGCGCGCTCGGCCTTGTAGATCGACGGCGTGATCGACGTCGCTCCGACCATGTCGGGCTTCTCTTTCGCCAGCATCTCGCGGAGCTGGTCGTCCGAGAGGTCGTTGGTCATGGCGTCGATGAAGGTGATGTCGGGAAAACCTGCATCGCGCAGCGAACCCGCGAGATAGGCGGCCCATGCCGGCGGCCAGTTGCCTGCGATTTCCGCGCCGCCCGAATGATAATTGGGATGGATCAGCACGATGCGCATGGGACCGCCTCCGGTCAGCGGAGATCGTTTGCTCCGCATCTTGCCGGCAGTCTGGAACCCGCCCCGTCAAAAAGAATTGACATGGATCAACGGTGTCTCATTCTGGCGACATCCGAACTGTAATGCTGTCTTGACACTTGCCCGGCCCGCTCCTAGCGTCTGGACATGGCGTATCCGAGACCATCGGCGGTTCTGGAACTGCTGAAGCCCATCACATGGTTTCCGCCGATGTGGGCGTTCGGATGCGGCGTCGTGTCTTCGGGCCTTCCGGCCGGCGGACGCTGGTCTTTCATCGCCGCCGGCGTGCTGCTCGCGGGGCCCATGGTCTGCGCCACCAGCCAGGCGGTGAACGACTGGTTCGACCGCCACGTCGACGCCATCAACGAACCTAATCGCCCGATTCCCTCCGGCCGCATTCCCGGCCGCTGGGGCCTGTGGATCGCTTGCATCTGGACGCTCCTGTCCATGCTGCTCGCATGGTTCCTCGGGCCGGTCTGTCTCGTGGCGGCCATCGTCGGGCTGATCCTCGCCTGGGCCTACAGCGCGCCGCCCGCGCGCCTGAAGCAGAACGGCTGGTGGGGCAATCTTGCCGTCGGCGCCTGCTACGAAGGCCTGCCCTGGTTCACCGGCGCCGCCGTCATGGCCGCCGCCGTGCCCGACTGGCGCGTGGTGACGATCGCGGTGCTCTACAGCATCGGCGCGCACGGCATCATGACGCTCAACGACTTCAAGTCGATCGAAGGCGACACGCGCATGGGCGTGCGGAGCCTGCCGGTGCAGCTCGGCGCGGACAACGCCGCCAAACTCGCCTGCATCTTCATGACCCTGCCGCAGCTCGCCGTCATCGCGCTGCTGCTCGTCTGGAACAGCCCGGTCTACGCCATCGCGGTGGCGGGCGTCGTCGTCGCGCAGCTCGCTCTCATGCCGCGCCTGCTCGCCGCGCCGAAGGAGCAGGCGCCCTGGTACAACGCCACCGGCGTCTCGCTCTTCGTGTCGGGGATGCTGGTCACCGCCTTCGCACTGCGTCCGCTGATCGCAGGGAGCTGATCATGAACCGCCTGAGCTGGCTCCAGATCGTGCGCCTCGGCCTTGTCCAGACGTCGCTGGGCGCCATCGTCGTCCTCGCCACCTCCACGCTCAACCGCGTGATGATCGTCGAACTCGCCCTGCCCGCCGTCGTGCCCGGCGCGCTGATCGCGCTGCACTATGCGGTGCAGGCGCTGCGCCCGCGCTGGGGTTATGGGTCCGATGTCGGCGGCAAGCTCACGCCGTGGATCATCGGCGGCATGGGCGTTCTGGCGCTCGGCGGCATGGCCGCCGCGACGGCGACGGCGTGGATGAGCGTGAACAAGCCCGCGGGCCTCGCGCTCGGCGTGATCGCGTTTCTCGCCATCGGCATCGGCGTCGGCGCTGCCGGCACGTCGCTCCTCGTGCTGCTCGCCAAGAGCGTCGACCCCAGGCGCCGCGCGCCGGCCGCCACCATCGTCTGGATCATGATGATCGCAGGCTTCGCTGTCACGGCGGGCATAGCCGGCCATAACCTCGATCCCTTCTCGCCCGCGCGTCTCGTAACCGTCATATCGACCGCGAGCCTGCTTGCGTTCCTGCTCGCGACCGCCGCCATCTGGGGCGTGGAGAAGAGCGTCGCGGGAGCTCTGGCCGCGGCTCCGGATCACGCCGCCGAGAAGCCGGCCTTCAAGGAAGCGATCCGGCAAGTCTGGGCCGAGCCCTTCGCGCGCCGCTTCACCATCTTCATCTTCATTTCCATGCTCGCCTACAGCGCGCAGGAACTCATCCTCGAGCCTTTCGCCGGCGCGGTCTTCCGCATGTCGCCGGGCCATTCCACCAAGCTGAACGGGTTGCAGCACGGCGGTGTCCTCGTCGGCATGATCGCCGTCGCACTGATCGCTGGTCGCGGCGCGGGCTTGTCGACGCAGACCGCGCGCTACTGGACCGGCGGCGGCTGCCTCGCCTCGGCCTTCTCCATCCTGCTCATCATCGTGGCCGGCAATGCCGGCAACGAAATGTTCCTGCGCGCCTCCATCTTCATCCTCGGCGTCTCCAACGGATGCTTCGCGGCGGCCGCCATCGGCTCGATGATGGCCATGGCGGGCCAGGGCCGCAGCTCCTGCGAGGGCGTGCGCATGGGCATCTGGGGCGCGGCGCAGGGCGTGGCCTTCGGCGCGGGCGGATTGTTCGGCACGATCTCGGTCGACCTGTCGCGGCTGGTCTTCGGCGCGCCGGCTCCAGCCTATACCGCCGTCTTCGTCTGCGAGGCCCTGCTCTTCCTGATTTCGGCGGGCCTCGCCACGACCATCGGCGGCCCGCAATCCGAAGCGGACGAAACCCGCACATTCGCCGGTGCAGGCGCGAGGTGACCCATGAGCGCATGCGAAGAATTTGACGTCGTCGTCGTCGGCGGCGGGCCGGCTGGCGCAACCGCCGCCAACGATCTGGCGCGCGTCGGGCATTCGGTGCTGCTGCTCGATCGTGCAGGCCGCATCAAGCCGTGCGGCGGCGCCATCCCGCCGCGGGCGATTCGCGATTTCGCGATTCCGGATCATCTCCTGAAGGCGAAGATTTCGTCCGCCCGCATGGTTTCGCCGTCCGGCAAGCAAGTGGCCATGCCGATCGACAATGGCTTCGTCGGCATGGTCGACCGCGAGGAATTCGACGAATGGCTGCGCGAACGCGCCGCGCTCGGCGGCGCCGCGCGGCGCAAAGGCGTATTCTCGAAAATTTCGCGCGATCCGGACGGCCGCCTCGTCGTCAGCTACGAGACGCGCGCAGAAGGCGGCGAGACTGTTTCGGGACGCGTGCGCGCGCGCTTCGTCGTCGGCGCGGACGGCGCTCTGTCCGCCGTCGGCAAGCAGGCGGTGCCGGGCGCCGACAAATTGCGCTACGTCTTCGCCTACCATGAGATCGTGGAGGCCCCGCCCGTCGGCGCCGTCGAAGATTACGATCCGCGCAGCTGCGACATCTACTATCAGGGCAAGCTCTCGCCCGATTTCTACGCCTGGGTGTTTCCGCACGGAAAGACCGCCAGCGTCGGCGTCGGCAGCGCGCACAAGGGCTTCTCCCTGCGCAACGCAACAGCCGAGACCCGCGCCGCAGCAGGCCTGACCAATGCGCGCACAATCCGCCGCGAGGGCGCGCCAATTCCCATGAAGCCGCTGAAGAAGTGGGACAACGGCCGGGACGTGCTGCTGACCGGGGACGCGGCCGGCGTCGTCGCGCCAGCGTCGGGCGAGGGCATCTACTACGCCATGTATACCGGCCGGCTCGCCGGCGAAGCCGTCGCCGAGGCCCTGCGCACGGGCGATGCGCGGGCGCTGGCGACCGCGCGCAAACGCTTTCAGAAAGCGCACGGCCGGGTGTTCTGGATCCTCGGCATGATGCAGTGGTTCTGGTATAGCAGCGACAAGCGCCGGGAGAGCTTCGTCTCGATCTGCCGCGATCCCGACGTGCAGAGGCTGACGTGGGACTCCTACATGAACAAGGAACTGGTGCGTCGCGAGCCCGTCGCGCACGTGCGCATTTTCTTCAAGGACCTCGCGCATCTCTTCGGGTTCGCGCGCGCATGAGGCGCAGATGAGCGCCTGGTGGCCCTATGTCGTCTCGGGCCTGGTTGCGCTCGTTGTCGAATTGCTCGGCGGTTGGCTGACGAGCCTCGGCGGCTGGTACGACAAACTCCGCAAACCCTCGTGGCAGCCGCCGGGATGGCTGTTTGGCCCGGCCTGGACGCTGCTGTTCATCCTGATCGCCATTTCGGCGGGCCTGGCATGGACGCAAAGTCCGCCCGCAGCGCGGCCGGCGCTCCTGGTCCTGTTCGGCGTGAACGCGGCGCTGAATGTCGCCTGGAGCGCGCTATTCTTCCGCGCGCGGCGTCCCGACCTCGCCTTTGTCGAAGTCATCGTCTTCTGGATGTCGATTTTCGCTCTGATCCTCGCGATCTGGCCGCACGCGCCGACAGCTGCGCTCCTGCTCATGCCCTATCTCGCATGGGTCTCGTTCGCCGCCTTCCTCAACTGGACGGTCGCCCGGCTCAACTCTTACCTTTGAGACAGCCATGCAAGCGCTGTTCGCCGACGGCCGGATCGTCGATCTCATCCTCGCGCTGATGGTTCTCGAGGCAATGGCGCTGGCAATCTATCGTCGGCGCACCGGTCGCGGCGTCGGGATACGCAGCCTGCTGGTCAATCTCGGCGCAGGCGCCGCGCTTCTGCTGACGTTGCGGGCGGTCATGACCGGCGCGGGCCTCGCTGTAGTTGCAGCGCTGCTGCTTCTTGCGCTGGTCTTCCATGTCGCCGACATCGCGACGCGCTGGGACAAATAAAAATCCGGCGCGGGATGCGAACCCGCGCCGGATAGATTGTTTCCAGAAAGAGCCCGGACTTGCCGGTCAGTTCGGTGCAAGCCCGTGCTTGACGCCCCACTCGTGCCAATTGTCGACCACCGTGCCGGTGAGCAGGATGCCGATGCCGCCGCACAAGGTGCAGAGAACCGCAAACCACCAGGCCCAGCGATGGATGGATTCGAACGTGGCGTTGAAGCCCATCGTCCACCGCCAGAACAATGCCGCGCGCTCGGCCGCCGTGCCACGATCCGTGATCTGCTCGATTTCGCGATCGCCGCCGTAACGGGTCACCGCGAGGATCGTCGCGCCATGCATCGCGAACAGAAGCGCCGAACCGTAGAGGAAGGCGATCGAGAGCATGTGGAACGGATTGTAGAACAGGTTGCCGTAGGTCAGCGAGAAATTGTTCGTCCAGTCCAGATGCGGGAAGATGCCGAACGGCACCGCCTCGCTCCAGGACCCCATCAGCAACGGGCGGATGAAGCCGAGCACCAGATAGAGCCAGATCGCCGAGGCGAAGGCCCAGGCCACGTGCGTGCCGAGCCCAAGAGCGCGAGCCCGCATATACATGCGCGTCCACCACAAGAGGATCGACATCGTCAGGCAGAAGCCGGCGATAAGCCACCACCCGCCTTCCTGCAGGGGCGGGAATATCTGCAGACCGTATTTGGCGGCCGGCGGCTCGAGCGCGAGCCACGGCAGCTTGCGGACGAACTGGATGGGATCCCAGTTCACCGAGGCCCACATGTTGAGGCCGATGATCTCGATCGCCATGATGCCGAAGGCGAGCGAGAAAACGCCGGTCCATCCGAGATGAATGGGGCCGACCTGTGCGTCGCCAAGCTTGCCCAGCCAGTAGGAAAAGCCTGGATTGGACGTGCGGTCGACGGTGGAGGAGTGCAGCGGCACGCCTGCATGGGCAGGCATGCGGATCTGCGTTTGCGAGAAGATGTTCTGATACCGGGCCATATGCGTCGAGCCCCTATTGTTTCCAGATCGGAATGTTGAGCCACCAGTTCCACCAGTCGGCCCAGACGGCGCCTTCGGCCCAGAGCGGCCCGCTGATGATGATACAGACGGCGCTCCAGAACACGGCGGACAGCGCCAGCAGCAGGCCGAGCCTGTGAATGCCGAGCATGCCGACCGAATAGCCGATCGCGTCGCGGAAGAAGCTGTTCTCGTGGTCAGCCGTCTTCACCACTTCAC
The DNA here is from genome assembly GCA_945956975.1 of uncultured Methylocystaceae bacterium. Lineage (GTDB taxonomy): Bacteria > Pseudomonadota > Alphaproteobacteria > Rhizobiales > Beijerinckiaceae > JAJXWB01. The sequence goes on from CAMFKC010000040.1 coordinate 7,088, forward strand.
CCGCCGGCGGATTGGCCGCGGACAGGATGGCGCCGCCGTGCATGGCCAGCGCGAGACACGTCGTGAAAAAGAACGTGATCGCGATCATATGCGCGGGGTTGTAGTGGAAATTGCCGTAGGTGTACCCGGTGGTCGACACCCAATCAAGATGGGTGATGATGCCGTAGGGGAACCCGTAGCTCCAAGATCCCATCAGCATCGGCCGGAAGACGACCAGCGTGACATAGGCCAGGATCGCGTAGCTGAATGCGATCGGGACGTGAAAGCCCATGCCGAGCTTTCGGCAAATCTCGACTTCACGCAGCGCCCACGAGCCGAATGCGCCGATGGCGCAGATGGTGACGAGCTGCCAGATGCCGCCCTCCGCAAGCGGCGCGAGCGCCAGCCCGTATTTGGCGTCCGGCGGATTGATGCTGATCTGCCAGATGTTCCACGTCGGTCCGAGCGCTGCGCCGTAAATGATCAGCGCCGTTCCCAGAAACGTGAAAAAGATCGTCGTTACGCCGAAGAAACCGACATAGAACGGGCCCATCCAGAAATCGAAGAGGTCGCCGCCTATGAGCGTACCGCCGCGCACGCGGTACTTTCGTTCAAAACTGAGCATGGCCATTTGGGTGCCCCCTTTTCAGGGATTCTGTGAGGCAGGATTCTGGAAGGATTTCGGCCTCATGTTGGGCTGGCGAACGGGACGGCGAGGCCGTCCCGTTCGCGCATTGTCGAAACGCTCAGAGCAAGCGCAGGTCGAGCGCCGCCACATGCGTGTCGGGCATCTCGATCTGGGAGGTCTTCGCGCGGGAAGCCCGCGGTCCCTCGATCCAGTTGAACCGATCCGTGCTGAGCAGGATGAAGTGGATCAGCAGGGCCAGTCCAAGCAGGAAGGCGAACAACGCGATCAACGTCCGACGGGGGTCGAAGATGAGCCACATGCGATACATGTTCTATCTCCTTATGCCGGCGGGACGTCGAGCTGCGTGATTACCGCAGACGTCTTGTAGCCGGTGGGGCCAGGGAGCCACGGACGCCACTGCCAAACGAGGAAGTGTGCGATGATCGCGACGACGACGAACCCGATGAAGCTCGTGACGAAGAGACCGTGGAATTCCTTGGCTTCCGACTCGGTGAGTCCAGAAAGCGAACCACCATCTGCCATTGTGTTTACTCCGGCTTTGTGCCTTTCGGCCTTCGCCGCGCAGTCCCTCGCGGCCGGGCCGTGACGACCACCGTCACGAATTCCCTTCGCCCGGTCGCCCGGGCGAAAGCTCTGGTCTCACCCCAAGAACGCGAACGTGCTTGCGGTCGAAGCGCTGCTCCAGGCTTCGTGGAGAATGGAATGTCGCGCCCCTGCGGGCGGCGCGCCGGGGTGAAGCGCGCGTTGCGCGGTCGCCACGACGAGGAAGACAGGAAACAGCGCGAAGGTAAGATTGCGATGCGCCGTACGCTCTCTCCCGCGGGTCCGTTGCAGCGCAGGCGCGCCAGCTGGCGGGATGTCGAGAGGAACGCTCCATGCGACGGTCGATTTGCCGAACATCACGGGACCTCCATGAGAGAAGCGCGCGCGCCGGCGACATGCCGGGCGGAAACCGTGTCGGCGCCATCGCGCTGGGCGCCCTTTTCGGCGCCTTCGCGAATGCGCTTGGCGGCGGAAATGCGGACGAGGAAGGGTTGCGCCTCGACGAGTTCGTCGAGCAGGCGCCGGGCGTCTTCTTCCCAGAGTTTCGTCGCCGGCTCCTGCAGGCGGCCGGGCGTGGCCTCGACCTTGTCGAGGTCCGTGCTGAGCGGCAGGATGTGGAACAGCGCATCGAACAGCGCGTTGCAGAATTCCTGCACGATATAGGTCGCGCCCGCATAGCCCATGAAGGGCGTACCGGTCGCGCGGCGGATGATGGCGCCGGGGAAGGAGGCAGGAATATAGGCCGAGCGCCCGCCGGCTTCCGCTGCATACATGCGCTCGTTGAACGACCCGAACAGCACGAGCGGTGGCGTCTTGTGGATCGCCTCGCGCACGGCGGCATTGTCGGTCTTCGCGCCGGGCTTGCGGGCAATCGCGAAATTGCAGGGGATCCCGAGCTCGTCTTCAAGGAAGCGCCGCACGCCGCGCGTATAGGTTTCGCCGGAGACGATGCCGAAGGCGGCGGTCGCGAAGAAATCCTGCGTGACCGAACGCCAGAGATCCCACACGGGCTTGATCGTCGTGTGCTTCTCGCGCTCGATGAAGGGCTCGGGATCGACGCCGACCATCTCGCCCAGCGTGCGCAGGAACTTGGTGGTCGAAAACACGCCGATCGGCGCATGCAGCCAGGGGCGGCCGAGCTCCTCGCAGAGCTTGGTTCCGAACTCGCGATAGAGGCAGACGTTCGCTTCCGCGTCGCCCAGCCGCTTGATGTCGTCGACATGCGAGCCGAGCGGGAAGACGAGATTGATCTCGCAGCCGATGCCTTCGACCAGCCGCCGGATTTCGGCGAGATCGGAGGGCATGTTGAACGTGCCGTAGATGGGCCCGATGATGTTGACGCGCGGCCTGGCACCTTC
>CAMFKC010000041.1 GCA_945956975.1 uncultured Methylocystaceae bacterium
GTGTTGGCATTGTCTTGCGGGTCGTGCAGCGCAGGCGGAAACACGGTAATGTTGCCCGTCACCTCGCCGAGACCGAAATATTGCGTGATGACCTGGCCGAGCTTCTTCAGCGCGAACTTCTGGTCCTCGCGATACATGGGCGCGCCGGCGTATATCACCGAGCGCAGCGCGGAATGGTCGTAGCGGTCGACGGCGTCGTGCTCCACCAGCATCTTCAGGATGGTCGGCACGGTGAAGAGGTTCGTCACCCTGTGCATCTCGATCAGCCGCCAGGCCTCCTCGACGTCGAAGCGCTCCGTCGGCAGCAGGATCGTCGGCGCGCCGCGCGCCACCACGTTGAGCTGGTGCACGCCGGCGCCGTGGCTGAGCGGCGCCACGACCAGCGAGGCGTCGGCCTGCGTCGCGCCAGGCAGCAGGTCCGCCAGATGATTGGTGGTGATGAAGGCCATCTGGCCGTGCGTCAGCACGGCCGCCTTGGAGCGGCCCGTCGTACCGGAGGTGAAGAAATACCAGCAGGGATCGTTGTATTCGACCGGCGCTTCCGCGACCGCCTTGCCACGGAAGGCGTCGAGCCTGTCCGAGACATTCGCCTCGCCGAAGGCGGTCGCCTTCGCCTGCTCGTCGAGCCGCCAGATGAATTCGATATTCGGCGCGCCGGCCGCGACTGCGGCGGCATGCTCAGGAAAATCCCCGTGGCAGAGAAAACCCTTCGCGCGCGAAAAACTCGCGAGATAGACGACCTCGTCCGGCATCAGGCGGAAATTGGTCGGCACCCAGATCGCGCCGAGCTTGAAGGCGGCATACATCGAGAAGAACATCTGCGCGGCGTTCTTCGAATGAACGAGCAGCGCGTCGCCCTTCGAAATGCCGCGATCTGCGAGGGCGGCGGCCAGCGCATCCACCTCGCGCTCGAATGCGGCCCAGCTCCACGTCGTCTCGCCCCAGACGAGCCCGGGCAGATCGGGAAAGCGGCGTGCGTTCTGGCGCAGCACGTGCGCCATGTTCATCACGCGGTTGGAGCAACGGGCAAGCCCGCCACGCGGCGACGTGTCGTTCACTTCAAACGCTCGAGGATCGAGACATAATTGGCGACGCCTGCGCCGCCCATGTTGAACACGCCCGCGAGGTTCGCGCCGTCGAGCTGCATGTCGCCGGCCTCGCCCGTGAGCTGCATCGCCGCCATCACATGCTGCGACACGCCCGTCGCGCCGATCGGATGGCCGCGCGACTTGAGGCCGCCGGAGAGATTGACCGGCAGCTTGCCGCCGCGCGAGGTCAGGCCCTCGCGGGCGACCTTCCAGCCTTCGCCGGGCTCCGCCAGCCCCATCGCCTCGTATTCGATCATCTCCGCCATGGTGAAGCAGTCATGCGTCTCCACGAGGCTGAGGTCGTCGAGCGAAACGCCAGCCTCTTCCTTCGCCTTCGCCCAGGCGCGCCGCGCGCCCTCGAAGGCGGTGAGGTCCCGCTTCGACAGTGGCAGGTAGTCGTTGACCTGCGCGCGGGACCGGAACGCGACGGCGCGGCGCATGGTGGCCGCCGTCTCCGCGTCCGCCAGCACGAGAGCGGCCGCGCCGTCGGACACGAGAGAGCAGTCGGTGCGGCGCAGCGGGCCCGCCACGCGCGGGTTCTTGTCCGAGATCGTATTGCAGAAATCGAACCCGAAATCCTTGCGCATGTGCGCATAGGGATTCGACAGGCCGTGCACGTGGTTCTTCGCTGCGATCATCGCCAGTTCCGCGGACCGGTCGCCGTAGCGCTGGAAGTAGCTGCTGGCGATCTGCCCGAAGATGCTGGCGAAGCCGTTCTCCACGCCTTCCTCTTCCTTGCGGTAGCAGGCCGACAGAAGAATGTCGCCGACTTGGGGCGTCGGCGTCGCGGTCATCTTCTCGGCGCCGATCACCAGCGCGATGCGGCCGCGGCCGGACTCGATGAAATCCATCGCCGCGTAGATGGCGGCGGAACCGGTCGCACAGGCGTTCTCGACATGCATGGCCGGCGTATGCGCGAGCTCAGGCATGGCGGCGGACACGAGTCCCGCCTCGAAGCCCTGCTTGGAAAACCCGTTGTTGAGGACGCCGACGGTGACGAAATCGACATCCGCCGCGCCGATCCCCGCATCGTCCAGCGCGCCCTGCGCGACGCTGGCGATCAGCGCCTCGATGTCGGGCGCGTCCAGCTTGCCGAAGGGCGAGTGGCGCCAGCCCACGATGGCGGCTCCCTTGCGTTCTCCAGTCATAGGCGCTCCTCCTGCAAGCCTGCATTCTCGTTTGGGCGGCTAAGTTAGCCGGACCTCCGCCCCGATCAATTTCTTTTTGGTCATGCCGGGGCTGCCTGAAACGCTTCGCGGGCGGATGCGGCCCCGTTTGCGCAGCGCGTCGGCCTGTGCGCGCCATCATATGTGAATTTTCCTGAGAGGCTTTTGCGGTTTTATCGACTGTTGCACGGCGACTTCGCGCGATACACAAGGATCGCCATCTTCCCTGGCGCTGGTTCAGTCCGTCGCGGCTAACGAAACGTGGCCGTACACGCCGGGCCTTCGTGCAGCCTGAGCAGCGCAACCGGAGCTGATCTGATGTCCAGCCGCATCGAGGCCGACTATCTGCTCGAGACGCCGGGCGACGTCAGGCGTGTCGCCGACTTCATGGCGGGCGAACAGTCGAGCGGCACTTTTCTTCCCGTGCCCGGCGAAACGCCGGAACTCAAGGCGCGCGCCGCCGCGCAGGTCACGCGGCTCGAGATTCTCGACGACGATCTCCGCGCGCCCTCGTTGCCCTCGGCGCGCCTCGCTGCGCCATCAGACGGAAAGTATCGGCGCGCGCTCCTGACGCTCTCCTGGCCGCTCTCCACCCTCGGGCCGTCGCTGCCGAACCTGCTTGCGACGATCGCCGGCAATCTGTTCGAACTGAAGCCGGTCACAGGCCTGCGTCTGCTCGACGTGCGGCTGCCGCACGAATTTGCGGACGCCTATCCCGGCCCGCGCTCCGGCGTCGAGGGCACGCGCCGCCTCGCCGGCGTCCACGGGCGTCCGCTCATCGGCACGATCATCAAGCCGAGCGTCGGCCTCGGCCCGCAGGAAACGGCCGACGTCGTGGACGAACTCTGCCGCGCCGGCATCGACTTCATCAAGGACGACGAATTGCAGGCCGATGGTCCGGCCTGTCCCTTCGATCGGCGCGTGGAAGCGGTGATGCGCGTGATCGACCGTCACGCCGACCGCACCGGCCGGAAGACGATGTACGCCTTCAACCTCACCGGCGACCTCGACCAGATGCGGCGGCGCCACGACACGCTGCTGAAGCACGGCGCTACCTGCATGATGGCGAGCCTCAATTCCGTCGGCCTTGTCGGCATGATCGAACTCGCGCGGTTCGGCCAATTGCCGATCCATGCGCATCGCAACGGCTGGGGCTATCTCACGCGCCACCCGGCGCTCGGCTGGTCCTACATCGCCTGGCAGAAGATCTGGCGTCTCGCGGGCGCCGACCACATGCATGTGAATGGCATCGGCAACAAGTTTGCAGAAGAAGATGAGAGCTGCATCGCCTCGGCGCGCGAATGCCTCACGCCCATGTTTGCCGACAAGCCCTGCACGGTAATGCCGGTCTTTTCCTCCGCGCAGACGGCGCAGCAGGCGCCTGCCACCTATCAGGGGCTCGGCTCGACCAATCTGATCGTCACCGCGGGCGGCGGCATCATGGCCCATCCGCTCGGCGCGGCGGCGGGCGTCGCGGCCCTGCAGGAAGCCTGGCAGGCGGCGCTGGAAGGCGTGCCGCTGGCGGAATTCGCGCGCACGCGGCCGAACCTGCAGCGTGCCCTGGAAATGACGGCATGAGTAGCCCGCGTCCGCTTCCCGCCGGTCCCCTGATCGCCTTCTACGGCGACGATTTCACCGGCTCTTCCGCCGCCATGGAGGCGACGGCCTTCGCCGGCATCGACAGCGTTCTCTTTCTCGCGCCGCCGACGCCCCGGCGCCTGCGCGATTTCGCCGGCTATCGCGTCATCGGCGTCGCCGGCGTCGCGCGCGCGCAATCGCCCGCATGGATGGACGCGCATCTGCCGCCGGTCTTCGATCTGCTCGCAGCCGCCGGCGCGCCGGTCATCCATTACAAGGTCTGCTCGACCTTCGATTCCGCGCCGCATATCGGCTCGATCGGCCGCGCCATCGACATCGCCGCGCAAAAATTCGGCGGCTGGATTCCCCTCGTCGTCGCCGATCCCGGCATGGGCCGCTACCAGGCCACGGGCAATCTTTTCGCCGCCGCGCATGGCGGTGTGTATCGCCTCGACCGTCATCCCGTGATGGCGCGCCATCCCGTCACGCCGATGGACGAAGCCGATCTCGCACGACACCTCGCCAAGCAGACGGACCGGAAGATCGGGCTGGTCGACTTCGTCAGCGTGAAGCGCGGCGACGGCGACGCCTGTCTTGCGCGAGAACTGGAAGCCGGCGCGAAAATCGTGTCCATCGACGTGCTGGACAAGGAAACGCTCATCGAAGCCGGTCGCCTCGTCTGGGAGCGCGGCGCGAATCCTGTGTTCGGCGTCGGCTCTCAGGGCCTGGAAGCAGCGCTCGTCGCATATTGGCGCCATGCGGGCCTTATTTCGCAGCAGGCGCCGACATTCCGCGCCGGCCCCGTCGAGCGCATCGCCTGCGTGTCCGGCTCGGTCTCGCCGGTCACCGCCGCGCAGATCGCGCTCGCCCGGGAAAACGGCTTCGCCACCATCGCGCTCGACACGGCGCGCGCCGTCGATGCCGGGGAATGGGAGCGCGAGACCGGCCGCGCCGCCGAGGCGGCCCTGACGGCGGTGGGCGACGGCCGCGACGCGCTGGTGCACAGTGCGGCGGGGCCCGACGATCCCGCGGTCGTAGCTTTCCGGACTGCCGTGGAAGCGTCCGGCCGACCTGTCGAGGCGGTCAACGAGCGCGTCGGCGCGGGGCTCGGCGCGATCCTCGACCGCATTCTTACGACCGCTCGCCTGCCGCGCGCCGTCATCTCGGGCGGAGACACGTCGGGCCGCGCCGCCTCCATGCTCGGCATCGATGCGCTGACCGCAATTGCCCCGCTGGCGCCGGGATCGCCACTGTGTCGCGCGCATGCCGCTCGTGCGGACCGCGAAGGGCTCGAGATTGCGCTCAAGGGCGGTCAGGTCGGCGCGTCCGATTTCTTCCTCGCCGCGAAAAACGGTGGCCCCCTCTGAGCGGCGAGGCAAAGGGCAGAAACCTCAGCCACCAAGACAAGCTGGCCATCGCGCCTCGGACGGCGCGCGCCGTGCGGCGGCGCAGCGCTGTAGCGTCAAACCGCCCGCAGGCTGCGGATCGGCCGGCCGGGCGTCAACGCCGCGGCGGCGCGGATGATCCCCTGCGTGTCGATGCCGTGGTGGCGATAGAGATCGGCGATCGTGCCGGTCTGGCCGAAATGCTCGACGCCGAGCGCGCGCGTCCGATGGCCGCAGACGCCGCCGAGCCAGCCAAGCGTCGCGGGATGGCCGTCGAGAACGGTCACGAGCCCGCAATTGCCTGGAACGCCGGCAAGCAGCCGTTCGATATGGCTCGTCGCGTCGAAACGTCCGGCCTCGCGGGCGCGCTGCGCCGCGCTCCAGCCCGCGTGCAGCCGGTCGGCTGACGTGACCGCCAGAAGCCCGATGTCGCGCCGGTCTTCCGCCATGTGGCCGACAGCATCGATCGCCTCGGGCGCGAGGGCGCCCGCATAGGCGACGACAATCTGCGCATTGGGGCCGGGCCGCCGCATCCAGTATGCGCCGTCGATCACGTCGGCTGCGAAATCCGCGTCGGCTGCGCGGCGCGGCTGCTCTATCGCGCGCGTCGACAGGCGCAGATAGACGGAGCCGCCTTCCTTCTCCCGCAGCCAGTCGGCGGCGGCGCTCGCGCCGTCGCGCTGGATATAGTCGAAGGCCCAGCGGAGCACGATCGCCAGTTCATCGACGAAGGCGGGCTCGAAACTCGCCAGCCCGTCCTGCGCCATGCCGATCAGCGGCGTGGCGATCGACTGATGTGCGCCGCCTTCCGGCGCGAGCGTCACGCCGGACGGCGTCGCGGCCAAAATAAATCGCGCGTCTTGGTAGCAGGCGTAGTTCAGCGCATCGAGGCCGCGCTCGATGAAGGGATCGTAGAGCGTGCCGACGGGCAAAAGCCGCTCGCCGAAGGTGGAATGCGACAGCCCCAGCGCGGACAACATTGTGAAGAGGTTCATCTCGGCAATGCCGAGCTCCATGTGCTGGCCCTCGGGGGAGAAGGTCCAGTTGAACGTGGAGGGAATGCGCTCAGCCTTGAACGTATCGGCCATCTTTTCCTTGGCGAACAGGCCGCGACGGTTCACCCAGGCGCCGAGGTTGGTGGAGACGGTGACGTCGGGCGAGGTCGTGACCACGCGGCGCGCGAATTCGTCGTCGCGCTTGGCGATCTCGTGCATCAGCAGACCGAAGCCTTGCTGCGTCGACATTTCAGGCGCGATAGAAACGTCGAGCGCGTCGGGCGTGGCGATGGCGCGAGCGCTGTGCTTCTGCGCCGCCTTGCGCGCGAAGGGCGCAGCCGCGAGCGCCCGTTCAAGCGCAGCGGCGCGTAGGTCGAGCCCCTCGAACCTTTCCCACTCGCGGCCTTCCCGAATGTTCATCGCCGTGCGCAGCGTCTCGACCTGCGACGGCGTCATGAGCCCTGCATGATTGTCCTTGTGGCCGGCGAGCGGCAGTCCGAACCCCTTGATCGTGTAGGCGATGAAGCAGACGGGGCGGTCGTGCTGGCGGGCGGCCTCGAAAGCGTCGAGCAGGAGCCCGAGATCGTGGCCGCCAAGATTGCCCATCAGCGCCGCCAGGTCTGCATCGTTGCGTCGTGCAATCAGAGCGGAGACGTCGCCCTGGTCGCCGATCTCGTCCATCAGCCGCTTCCGCCAGGCTGCGCCGCCCTGGAAGGTCAGCGCCGAATAGAGTTGGTTCGGGCAAGCCTCGATCCAGTCGCGCAGCTTTTCGCCGCCGGGCTCCCTGAAGGCGGCTTCCTGCAACGCGCCATGACGCAGCAGCACCACGTCCCAGCCGAAATTGCGGAACATGGTCTCGAATTTTTCCCACAAGCCTTCGCGCACGACCGCGTCGAGGCTCTGGCGGTTGTAGTCGACGATCCACCAGGTGTTGCGCAGGCCGTGCTTCCAGCCCTCGAGCAGCGCCTCGAAAATATTGCCCTCGTCCATCTCGGCGTCGCCGACCAGCGCTATCATCTTTCCCTCAGGCCGGTCGCCGCCGAGGCCCTTGGCGCGCAGATAGTCCTGCGTCAGCGAGGAGAAGAGGGTCTGCGCGACGCCGAGTCCGACCGAACCCGTGGAGAAATCGACGTCGTCGATGTCCTTGGTGCGCGAGGGGTAGGATTGCACGCCCTTGTAGCCGCGAAAGTTCTGCATCTTCTCCAGCGTCTGGTTCTTGAACAGATACTGGATGGCGTGAAAGACCGGGCCTGCGTGCGGCTTGACCGCGACCCGGTCCTCCGGGCGCAGCGCGGCGAGGTAGAGCGCGCTGAGAATGGTCGCGGAGGATGCGCAAGAAGCCTGGTGGCCGCCGACCTTCAGCCCGTCGTCGCTGTCGCGCAGATGATTGGCGTGGTGGATCATCCACACCGCCAGCCACAGGATCTTGCGCTCGAGCGCGCGCAGCGCAGCCATGTCCGGACGAGCCAATTTCGCCTCCCTGATTTTGCGGAGATCGTAAGCTGGAATCACGGGCAAATTGAGCCAAAGTCGGTTGCCGGACATGGCAACATTGGTGGATAATGCAGATGGGTCGTCTCAGTCAGGTGAAATCAGCCAATGCGTCTCCTTGACGGCATCGACCGCAAGATCGTCGCCGCTCTGCAGGCGGACGGCCGCATCACCACGCAGGAGCTGGCGGACAAGGTCGGCCTCTCGGCGTCGCCCTGCGCCCGGCGCGTGCGGTTGCTGGAAAAGGCGGGGATCATCAAGGGCTATGTCGCCGTGGTCGATCAGGCCAAGGTCGGCCTGCCGATCAGCGTCTTCGCCTCGGTGAAGCTGGAGCGGCAACGCGAGGAGGAACTGGATCGTTTCTCGCAGGCGATCCTGCGCTGGCCCGAGGTCGCGGACTGCTATCTGATGACAGGCCAGCGCGACTATCTGCTGCGCATCGTCGTGCAGGATCTGGAAGCCTACGAGCGGTTCCTGAAGGACAAGCTGACGCGCCTGAAGGGGGTCGCCTCGATCGAGTCCAGCTTTGCGCTCGGCCAGGTCAAGCGCTCGAACGTGCTGCCGCTTTAGGCCCGATGCCCGAGCGCCGCGCGCACCTCGCGCGTGGCGGCCGGTTCGCCACCCGCGGCGCGGATCGCAGAAACCGCCTGTTCGACCCAGGCGCGGTTGGTCAGTTCGGTGCGCCACGGCGCATCCTCGAGACCCACGCGCACATGGCCGCCGCGCGCGACGGCCGGCGCGATCAGCGGGCGGATATCGACGCCGAGCCCCGCGACCATCCACGGCGCGCCTGGCGCGCATTCGGCCAGAAGCGCCAGATGCGTATCGAGATATTTCGGCTTGGTCGGAAAGCCCCACGCGAACTCGTCCGAAAACATGAAACGGTAGATAGGCTGCGGCAGGCCCGGCGTCGCGTCCGCGAGCGCTGCGCCGAGCCGCGTGAAGCCCGGCTCGTAGATGGCGTAACCCGGATGCAGCTTGCATTCTTGCGAGATGCGCAGGCCCTCGCGGATGTCCGCCATCGAATTCTGATACACAAACCCGGCGGCCTCATCGCCTGCTTCGTCGAAGCGCAGGAAGTTGCAAGAGCCGGGATCGCAGACCGTCAATTCGAGCAGGCCGCGCCGCGCGAGTTCCGCCGTATGCGCGAACCGCGCCTGCGCATTGGCGCTCGCATAGTCGGAGCCGGCGAGCGGGATCGTGGGATAGACGATCACGTCGGCCTTCGCGCGGATCCCTTCGATGATGCGCGCGTAGATCTCCCACTCGTCCTTCTGCCGTCCCGTCGAGGCGTCATAGGCGTGGACGTGGACGATGGCTGCGCCTGCCTCCGCCGCAGCGCGGCCGTCGGCGACGATCTCCTCCACGGCGACGGGAATGCCGGGCTGGCGCTCCCGGCCCCACGGCCCGTTCAATGCGGCTTCGATCCAGACCTTGGCCATGGCGCCTCTCAGCTCAGGCAGACGCGCCACGACGGGTATGCGCGTGGCGCTTTGGCCACTGCGCGTTTTACGCGCGCTCGCCGGCGCCGATCAAGGCGAGCAGGGCGTCCTTCACCCGCAGGCCCGGCGTCAGACCGGCTGCGATCGCCAGCGCATTGGCGTGGCTGATGACGCCGTGTTCCCACATGTCCATGCTGTCGCCGATGCAGCCGGTCTCGTGGCTGATTGCGCCGGCCGCGACGCCGCGCGCCTGCAACATGTCCAGCGCCAGGATGCCCGCCCTGTTCTTGCCGACGCCGGCGTCGTTGAAGAATACGCTGGCGAGCTGCGTCTCCAGCGCGAACTCGCCCGAACTCGCGCCGCCGTGCGAGGCGGAGACGACATGGGCGCCCTTGTCC
>CAMFKC010000042.1 GCA_945956975.1 uncultured Methylocystaceae bacterium
GGATCGGCTGCGCCTTGGCGAAGCCCGCCTTCATGCCCTCCGCGATCTGGTCGGCCTTGCCTGCGTCCATGCCGAGCGCCTTGGCGAGGATGCCGGTGGCGATGGCGCCGGGCGAGACGGAGTTCACCCGCACGTTGCTCTCGCCCAGTTCCATGCCGACGCAGGTGGTCAGGTGCTTCACCGCCGCCTTGGCCGCGCCGTAGATCATCGAGGACGAATAGCCGGCCAGATGCGCGGCGATCGACGCGTTGTTGACGATCGAGCCGGACCGCTGCGCGACCATGACCGGCGCGACATGCTTCATGCCGAGCATGACGGAGCGCACCAGCAGCGCCATGGCGGCGTCGAAGCCCTCGACCGGAATGCCGGCGATGCCGCCGGTCGGCGCGGGGCCGCCGGCATTGTTGAACAGGCAGTCGATGCGGCCGAACTTCGCCTTCGTCTCGCCCACCACCCGCACCCAGTCGGCCTCGTCGGTCGCGTCTGCCTGCATGAAGACCGCCTTGCCGCCGAGCGGGCCGGCGACAGCCGCGCCTTCCGCCGCACGGCGGCCGGTGAAGACGACCTGCGCCCCCTCCTCGACGAACAATTCCACCGTGCGCGCGCCGATGCCGCTCGTGCCGCCCGCGACGATCGCCACCTTGCCGTCCACCAGACCCATCTTTTGTCCTCCCATTGTCGCGCCGCAGGTTCCGCGAGGCGCGGGGCCGCGTCAACCGGCCGCAATTGCCGCGAAAGAGCTTAATCCGCAGGCAACTTTCACGCCCTATCGTGCAAGCTCCCCACAGGACCCTGCGAGCCCGCCATGAGCAAATTCGCGATCACCCCCAACGCCCCGCCCGTGCTCTCCGACAACGAGGACGAGTGGCTCGACCGCGACCGTGCGGCGCTCGGCATGCTGGACGAGCAGGCGCCGCCGATGCCCGCCGAACGATCCGGCCTGACGCCGCTCGGCCCCCTGATGGTGACGCCCGATCCGCGCTACCGCCACGGCGACATCGACGCAATCGAGGCGCGGCTCGCCATGGCCAAGGCGGTGCGCGCCGATGCGCTCGAACTGACGAGCCCGCCAAAACCGCAGAAGGCGACCGACCACCCGCTGATCGCCACGCTGATCTCCACCCTGCCCGCGCCGGGCGCCGGCTGGCCGGTCAAGGAGCGCGAGATCTGGCTGAAGGCCGCCGCTTCGATCTTCGACATGGCCTATACGGCCGAAAAGCCGGACGACGACGAGGCGCCCGAGGCGGTGTAGGGGCTTGCTTCCACGATCCTCATCCTGAGGAGCAACGCGACGCGTTGCGTCTCGAAGGATGGGCGCGCCCCCGCACTGGAACATGCTTCGAGACGCGCCTTTCAGGCGCTCCTCAGCATGAGGGCCGTGGGGCCGATGGGGATGCAAGCGTCCCTACGGCAGCGAATGCACGATCACCGGCCCCGCCGTCACCCGCGCCTCGCCGGCCAGCAGCGGCCCGAGGTTCTTATCGATCCAGGCGGTCGCGCGGCGGTTGGATTCCTCGGCGCCCTGCACCGTGTTGAACACGCTGATGGCGGTCACCGTGTCGTCGCCGGCATAGACGACGTAATAGCCCAGAAATCCCGGCACGCTGGAGACGATGGACACCGCGCCCTTCTTGATGAGGCGCGCGAGTTCGTCGGCATGGCCCGGTTTGGCCTTGGCCTGGCGGATGGCTGCGTACATGAGGCCCTCCCTTGGCGGGCGGTGGGCCCGCCGGAGGAGAGTATAGGGCTGGATCGGCCTGCGCCCCACAGAATAGAGCTTGCGGAACACACCACGAACATATAGCGTTTCGTTCATGCTTTGTTTAGCGACGCGATTCAGGTTACAGGCGTATGGGCAGGGCCGCCGATTCGAAGATCGGCGCGCGAAAAAGGATCTGGGCGCATGTTGACCCGCAAGCAGAACGAATTGCTGCGCTTCATCCACGAGAAGCTGAAGGAGACCGGCGTGCCGCCCTCCTTCGACGAGATGAAGGATGCGCTCGACCTGCGCTCCAAGTCCGGCATCCACCGGCTGATCATGGCGCTGGAGGAGCGCGGCTTCATCCGCCGCCTGCCCAACCGCGCCCGCGCGCTGGAGGTCATCAAGCTGCCGGAGGCCTCTACCCCCGGCCCCGCGCGCAACGGACGGTTTTCGCCCTCGGTCATCGAGGGCAATCTCGGCCGCGTGCGCACGCCCGTGGCGGCGGCGCAGGACGACGACGGGCCGGCGCATGTCTCGATCCCCGTCATGGGGCGGATCGCGGCGGGCACGCCGATCTCGGCGATCCAGAGCCGCAGCCACACCATTCCCATGCCGCCGGACTTCCTGTCCTCGGGCGAGCATTACGCGCTGGAAATCCGCGGCGATTCGATGATCGAGGCCGGCATTTTCGAGGGCGACACGGTCATCCTCAAGAAGCAGGACACAGCGGATTCCGGCGATATCGTCGTGGCGCTGATCGACGACGAGGAAGCGACCCTCAAGCGCCTGCGCAAGCGCGGCGCATCCATCGCGCTGGAAGCGGCCAATCCCGCCTACGAAACCCGCATCTTCGGGCCCGACCGCGTTCGCATCCAGGGCAAGCTGGTGAGTTTGCTGCGCAAGTATTGAGGCGTGGCGGCTTCCCTCTGCCGAGACAACGTGGCCGGGCTTCGTCCCGGCCATTTCTTTTGGTGCCGACACCGCAAGCGCCGTCCCCTCTCTCCGTAAGCAGGGAGAAGGAGACAACTCGGCGTCGAGCCGCGCCGGGACCGCCGGCCTTCAGGCCGGCAAGGCACATCCCGGAAGAAAGCCGGCCTGAAGGCCGACGGTCCCGGCTCCGATCAATCCAGCCGGTCGAGCCCGCTGATCGCCTCCGGCCCCTCCACCCGCTCGCCGTTCTCGTCCACGGCCTCCGCAGCCGCCCGCGCGGGGCGCTTGCGCGGCGCCGGCGACCACGGCCGGTCCTCGCCGGGCGAGCGGGCAGTCCGCAGGATTGTCTCGCCGTCCGCAAAACGCAGCGTGATCGCGCCGGTCTCCTCCAGCCTGCGGCGGTCGATCACCAGCCCGGCCTTGCAGCCCCAGGGCGCATAGAGCGGCGTCACGAGGATTTTCGCGCGCGCGCAATCCTCCGTCAGCGCCGCGTAATCCGACACGAGCGCAAGCGCGCCGCCGTCCGGCAGGCGGGCTGTGCAGCCGGCCTTGTCGCACAGCCCGCCGCGCGACGCCGCGGGATCGCGCCCGTCGGCGTCGGCGCGCAGCCATTGCTCGCTGGTGAAGCCCGAGAAGCGGCCGATCGTCACGAGACGTCCCTGCGCGTCGCGGATCGCGGCGGTCTCGCCGTTCGGCTGGATCGCCACGTCCCAGCGCGGCCCCTGCGTCGCGCCGTAGAGCCCGACGGCGAGGAAGGGCAGCGCCGTCAACCGGAACAGATTCGTGCGCCAGAGCGTGGCGGAGAGCACCGCCAGCGACAGGAAGGGCAGCGCCCAGGGCGCGAATTCGCGCAGGTGGACCGTGGAGGCCGGCAGCGAGGCGAGCATCCGCGCCGCCGCGAGAATGATCTCGATGCCGAGCCCGAGCCACAGCCAGACCGGCGCGTCGAGACCGAAGGGATAGAGAAGCGAGCCCATCAGCGCGGCGGGCACGGCGAAGAATTCGATGATGAGCAGCGTCAGCGGATTGCCGATGAGCACCCAGGGCGAGAGTTCGTGGAAATCGGCGGCCATGAAGGAGGCCGTCGCCGAAGTCGCGCAGATCGTGGCGAAGAGAACGGCGCCGAGCCCATGCCACCGCGCTTCGGACAGCCAGGCCAACCACTCGCCCACCCTGCCCGGCCGCACATTGCCGAGCGGCGCCGTTCGGGCGCGCGCCTGCGCGGCGAGCCGCGCCTCCCAGACCGCCACCAGCGCGGCGACGGCGGCGAAGGAGAGCTGGAAGGAGGCGCCCATCAGGGCCTCCGGTTCGACCGCGACGACGAAGACGACCGCGAGCGCGAGATTGCGCATGGAAACGGAGGGGCGGTCGAGCACGTTCGCGAGCAGCATGATGCAGGTCATGACCAGCGCGCGCTCCGCGCCGACGCGCGAACCGGTGAAGACGTCGTAGGCGATGGCGCCGAAAATGGCGAGCACCGCCGCCCATTTCTTGATGGGGTAATTCAGCGCCAGCGTCTGCGACAACGCCAGAAGGCGGCGCAGCCCGACGAAGAAGATGCCGGCGACCAGCGTCATCTGCACGCCGGCGATAGTGATGATGTGGAAGATGCCTGCCTCGCGGATGAGTTCGCGCGCCTCGCGGGAGAGATGGTCGCGCTTGCCCGCGACCATGGCGGCGGCGATGGCGCCGGCGTCGCCGGGCATCCGCTCGGTCACGCGCTGCACCAGAGCGTTGCGGAACCGGTCGACCGCCGCGCCCATCCGCAGCGACAGCGGCGCAGGCTCCGGCGGCTCGATCGCCTCGACCCGCCCGAGCGCGTTGCCGACGGCCCCGATCCGCATGAAGAAGGCGTCGCGCGCGAAGTCGTAGCCGCCGGGCAGCGCAGCGCGCGCAGGCGGCATGAGGCGCGCCTTCAGAGCAATATGCGCGCCCGCCTCGAACTCCGGCGCGCGGTTGGTCGTCAGACGCACGCGATAGGGCATGGAGGCGTCATCGAGATACTGAGCCGATGTCAGCCGCACCGTGAACCGCGCGCCGGTCCGGCGCAGGTCGACCTGTTCGACGAAGCCGGTGATCTCGACGCTCATGGGGCGCGTCACGACGGGCGCGGCGACGCGCCAGGTGCGCAGGCCCTGCGCGACGATGCCCGCCGCGAGAGCCGCGAAGACGATCGCGATGGCGAAGGCCGCGCGATGGGCGCGCAGGACGTAGGCCAGCGCCGAAAGAAAGGCCAGAGCGACGCAGGCGGCTAGCAACGAAGGTTCGCGGTCGGCGGTCAGCGAAAGGATCGCGCCGGCGCCGGCGGCCACGGGCAACCAGAGCGAGGCGCGGCGATAGGCCCGCTCCTCCTCCCACGCAGCGGCGAACTTCGCGTAGGCGGCCTGCAGGCGCACCGCAAGCCGCGCGCGAAAACCCTCGACGGCTTCGCGCTCCTCCTGCGCATGACCCACTGCGGCCTTCGCCACGACACCACTCGCTGAAATACGAACGTGATCAAATGAGCCCGGACCAGCCCCTTTTGGCGCGGACCTCCCCATGTTACAGGGGCGCCCGCCGCCGTCCAGCGGCGAAAATCACGATTTCCCCGATCAGAGCGCCGCGCCTGCGCGCTTGCTCGCCGGTTGCCCGAAGGTCGCCCCATGTCCACGCCCGTCACGCGCTTCGCCCCCTCGCCCACCGGCTTCCTGCATATCGGCGGTGGCCGCACGGCGCTGTTCAACTGGCTGTACGCCCGCAAGCACGGCGGCAAGATGCTGCTGCGCATCGAGGACACGGACCGCGAGCGCTCCACCGACGCGGCGATCAAGGAAATCATCAACGGGCTGGATTGGCTGGGGCTGAAGTGGGACGACGAGGTCATCTACCAGTTTTCGCGCGCGCCCCGACATGCTGAAGTCGCGCACGAACTGATGGCCAAGGGCGCGGCCTACCATTGCTACGCGACCGCCGACGAGCTGACGGAAATGCGCGAGACCGCGCGCAAGGAAGGCCGCCCGCCGCGTTACGACGGGCGCTGGCGCGACGCGACGCCGGAGCAGGTGGAGAAGGCCAAGGCTGAAGGACGCAAGCCAGTCGTGCGCCTCAAGGCGCCGCAGACGGGCGAGACGGTGATCGAGGACGCGGTGCAGGGCCGCGTGGTCTTCCCCAACAAGGATCTCGACGATCTCGTGCTGCTGCGCTCGGACGGCACGCCGACCTACATGCTCGCCGTCGTGGTCGACGATCACGACATGGGCGTCACGCAGATCATCCGTGGCGACGACCATCTCACCAATGCGGCGCGCCAGTCGCACATCTATGACGCCATGGGCTGGACGACGCCCGCCTGGGCGCACATTCCGCTGATTCATGGCGCGGATGGCGCGAAGCTCTCCAAGCGTCATGGCGCGCTGGGCGTCGACGCCTATCGCGCGATGGGCTACCTGCCCGCCGCCCTGCGCAATTATCTCGTGCGCCTCGGCTGGAGCCAGGGCGACCGCGAATTCTTCTCGACGGAAGAGATGATCGAGGCCTTCGATCTCGCGCAGGTGCATCGCTCGCCGGCGCGCTTCGACTTCGTGAAGCTCGAGAACATGAACGGCCATTACATGCGCGCCGCTGGCGACGAGGAGCTGACGCAGGCCCTCATCGACACCCTGCCCTACCTGCCGCGCGGGCCGGAGAAGCTGGCGCTCATCGACGACGCCAAGCGCGCGCAATTGCTGAAGGCCATGCCCGGCCTGAAGGAGCGCGCGAAGACGCTCGTGCAGCTTGCCGACAGCGCGGACTACCTGTTCGACCAGCGGCCGCTCAAGCTCGAACCCAAGGCCGCCGAACTCATCGCCAAGGGGCGCGCGCATTTGGCCGCCCTGCATCTGCGCCTCGGCGCGCTCGGCGAATGGACGGCGGCCGCGACGGAAGCCGCTGTGCGCGCGCAGGCGGAAGAAAGCGGCGCCAAGCTTGGCGATCTCGCGCAGCCGCTGCGCGCGGCACTGACGGGCAAGACGACGTCGCCCGGCATTTTCGACGTGCTGGAGACGCTCGGGCGAGACGAAAGCCTCGCCCGCATCGCCGATCAGGTCACGGCGTGACCGGCGCGGCGGTCGCGGACGACCGCCTGCCCGCGCGGTAGAGGAACAGCGTCGCGAGCAGGC
The DNA here is from genome assembly GCA_945956975.1 of uncultured Methylocystaceae bacterium. Classification (GTDB taxonomy): domain Bacteria; phylum Pseudomonadota; class Alphaproteobacteria; order Rhizobiales; family Beijerinckiaceae; genus JAJXWB01. The sequence continues at coordinate 6,769 of CAMFKC010000042.1, forward strand.
CGCAGACCGCCGCGAAGCTCATCCACAGGCCCGGCGCGGCCTTGTCGCCGGTCTCGCGGATCAGCCAGGTCGAAATGGCGAGCGACGATCCGCCGAGCGTGGTCGCAAGGCTGTAGGCCAGCGAGAAGCCCGCGGTGCGCACGGTCTTTGGCACGACTTCCGTCAGCGCGACAACCATGGCCCCGTTGTAGCAGGCGTAGATGAACGACAGCCAGAGTTCGACCGCCAGCATGCGGCCGAAGGATATGTCTGAGACCAGCCATTTCAGCGCCGGGTAGACGGTCAAGATCGCCAGCAAGGTGAAGCCGATCAGGATCGGCTTGCGACCAACCCGGTCCGACAAAGCGCCCGCAATCGGCAGCCAGAAGAAGTTCGAGGCGCCGACGGCGATCGTCACGAGCAGCGCGTCCGCCTCCGACAGTTTCAGCACGTTCTTGCCGAAGGACGGGGTGTAAACCGTGATGAGGTAGAAGGACACGGTCGTCATCAGCACCATGGCCATGCCGCCGGCCACGATCGACCAATTGGCGCCCAGCGTCGCGAAGATTTCCTTCGTGGTGGGGTGATGGGTGCGTTGCTCGAATTCCTTCGTCTCCTGCAGGCTACGGCGGATGACGAAGATGAAGGGCACGATCAGGCAGCCGATGAAGAAGGGTATGCGCCATCCCCAGGCGGAAATATCGGCGGGCGCCATCGTCTTGTTCAGCGTGAATCCGATGAGCGCCGCAACGATGATCGCGACCTGCTGGCTCGCCGATTGCCAGGAGACATAGAAGCCCTTGTTGCCGGGCGTCGCCATTTCCGAGAGATAGACGGAGACGCCGCCGAGCTCGACGCCCGCCGAGAAGCCTTGCAGCAGGCGACCAAGCAGCACGAGCATCGGCGCTGCGACTCCGATCGTGGCGTAGCCGGGCACGAAGGCGATGAGAATCGTGCCCATGGCCATGATGGCGAGCGTAACGATCAATCCCTGCCGGCGACCGATGCGGTCGATGTAAGGCCCCAGCACGAGCGCGCCGATCGGCCGCATGACGAAGCCGGCGGCGAAGGTTAGGAAGGTCGACATCAGCGAGACGAATTCATTGTCGCTGGGGAAAAAGGTCTTCGCTATGTGCGAGGCGTAGATGCCGAACAGGAAGAAGTCGAACATCTCCAGAAAATTGCCGCTGGTCACCCGCAGCACAGTTTTCAGCTTCTCGAATCTCGTGTCGTCCATGGCGCGCCTCGTCTGGTGGGTCTTGCGTTTCCCGCTACGGTTTCTTGCTTTTGGCGGAAGTCATCGTGTTTTCGGGTCGAGGCCGGTGGCGGCCACAGTCGGGCGGGCCTCCGCGGAGGCCAGAAACTCGAGAAGCGCGCGCGCCGCCCTGGGCTCGCCCGCCGTCTTCGGCACGCCGCCCGAGAAAATCGTGATCTTCTGCACGGCGTCGGGGATCGGGCCGACGATGTCGGCGCCCTTGGAGGGTTTCAACTCGCTGATCTGCTGGAAGCCGATCTCGGCGTCGCCGCGCCCCACCACGTCGCCGACGCGCTCGGCCACGATCATGCGGCTCTTGGGTTTGAGTTCGGCCACGAGCCCAAGCCTGGCGTACATTTCCTTCTCGATGTAGACGCCGCTCGCGCTGTCGGAATAGGCGATCGAGCGGGCTGCGAGCAGCGCCTTCTTGAGATGGTCGACATCGGAAATGTCCGGGCGCGGCGCGCCCGCGCGGACGGCGAGGCCGATGCGGGAATCGGCGAGGTCGATCTTGCTCGCGCCATCGACCACGCCCTGCGCGACGAGCGTGTCCAGCGCATAGCCGACCATGATGAGCAGATCGGCCTTTTCGCCGCGCGCCAGCCGATTGGGAATCGCCTCGGGCGCGGTTCCCATGGAGGGCCCAAGCGCGATATGGATCCGGTCCCCGGTCTTTTGCTCGTAGACCGGCGCGAGCTGCTGGAGGGCCGCGGTAAAACCGCCCGAGCTCATGACGTAGAGATCGGCTGCGTGCGCGAGCGTGGAGAACAGCGTCGCGACGACGAGCGTGAGGGTGCGGCTGGACGCCAGCATAATGTGTCCTTCAGTCACCCTCTCCCGAGAAGCTAGACGAGCGTCATGCGCGCGGCAAGGCCGCCGTGTCCCGAATGCCCGCTGAAAGTCGCACATCTGGTAGGCGCCCGCGCGCTTGAACCCTTCAGGGGGATGCGCTACCGATAATGCGATGCACAATCGCCGATGACGCGCGGCGCGAAAAGTCCCGAAAAAGTCAGGCTTTTCAACGCACGTGGGCTACCGGCACAAGAAGGTCAGAGGCGAGCCATGAGCGCAACGACGGGCACGATCAAAGTCGGCGACACCAATTTCGAAGCCAAGGTCAAAGCCGGCAGCATCGGGCCGTCCGTCATCGACATCGGCGCGCTCTACGGCAAGACCGGCATGTTCACCTTCGACCCGGGCTTCACGTCGACCGCGAGCTGCGAATCCGAGATCACCTACATCGACGGCGACGAGGGCGTGCTGCTCTATCGCGGCTACCCGATCGAGCAGCTGGCCGAGAACGGCGACTTCCTGGAGACCTGCTACCTGCTGCTGTACGGCGAATTGCCGACCGCCGCGCAGAAGGCCGATTTCGATTATCGCGTGACGCGCCATACGATGGTGCACGAGCAGATGGCCCGCTTCTTCCAGGGCTTCCGCCGCGACGCACATCCGATGGCGGTCATGGTGGCCTCGGTCGGCGCGCTGTCGGCCTTCTATCACGACTCGACCGACATCTCGGACCCGCATCAGCGCATGA
>CAMFKC010000043.1 GCA_945956975.1 uncultured Methylocystaceae bacterium
GCGCTGAACAGGGCGGCCGCGCTCTTGGCGCGCCGGGCGCCGTTGTCGGCGGCGCAGCCGGCGCTGTCGTCGGCGGCGTGGCGGGTCTGCTCGGCGTCGACCAGCGCCCGCGCTTCCGCGAATACGTCGTGGCCGAGCACCGTCCGTCCTATCGCTGGGACGAGCGGGTCGTAGTCGGCGCGACGCTGCCGACGGCCGGCGTCGACTATTACGAAGTTCCGGACGAATACGGTGTTCGTGGCTACCGCTATACGGTGGTGAACGACCGCGTGGTGCTGGTCGAGCCGCGCACGCACAAGATCGTGCAGATCATCGAGTAATTCGGGCATCGTCCTGCAAGGCGGCCGGCGTTTCACGTCGGCCGCTTCTGTTTGTCTGCAAGGCAGTTGACGGCTGGCGTCCGCCGCGTTTTGCTCCAGTCTCGCCAGAGGCAATGCCGGGAGCCAACAATGCCCATCGTGAATCGAATCGCCGAACTCTCGGACGAGGTCGCCGCGTGGCGGCAGGATATCCATCGTCACCCCGAACTCATGTTCGACGTGTTCCGCACCGCAGGCGTAGTGGAGGAGAAGCTCAGGGAATTCGGGTGCGACGAGGTTGTGACCGGGCTGGGCCGCACCGGCGTCGTCGGCGTCATCAAAGGCCGGAAGGGCGAGGGCCGGACTATCGGCCTGCGCGCCGACATGGACGCGTTGCCGATCTTGGAAGCGACCGACGTCCCCTATAAATCAGAGACGTCCGGCAAGATGCACGCCTGCGGGCATGACGGGCATACCGCCATGTTGCTCGGCGCAGCGCGCTATCTGGCGGAGACACGCAATTTTTCCGGCACGGCGATTGTCATCTTCCAACCTGCAGAGGAGGGCGGCGGCGGCGGTCGCGAAATGGTGAACGACGGCGTGATGGACCGGTTCAAGATCGAGCAGGTCTATGGCATGCACAACATGCCCGGAATTCCGCTCGGCATGTTCGCTATCCGCCAGGGGCCATTCCTGGCTTCCGCGGATCGCTTCGAGGTGGAGATCACTGGACATGGCGGTCACGCGGCGCAGCCGCACGACTGCATCGATCCGATCGTCGCCGGCGCGCAAATGGTCAACGCGCTGCAGACCATCGCCTCACGCAATGTCGGCCCGGTGGATTCGGTGGTCGTGTCCGTCACGCAGTTTCATGCGGGCACCGCCAACAACATCATCCCCCAAACCGCGCACATAACCGGCACGATCCGCGCGCTGAAGAAAGAGACGCGCGCGCTTGCAAAGCAGCGTTTTCACGAGATCGTCGAAGGCGTCGCGGCGCTCAACAAATGCAAGGTCAGCATCGACTTCGAAGACGGCTATCCCGTGACCTTCAACCATCCCGAAGAAACCGAGTTTGCGACCAAGGTTGCACAGGAAATTGTCGGCGCGGACAAGGTGATGACAAATGTGCCGCCGGTGATGGGCGCGGAAGACTTCTCCTACATGCTCGAAGCCCGGCCCGGCGCGTTCATCTGCATCGGCAATGGCGCGACGGCGGGTCTGCACCATCCAGAATACGACTTCAACGACAAGGCCATTCCCTATGGCGTGAGCTATTGGGCGCGGCTTGTGGAGAGTGCGCTCGCGGCCTGAGGCCGATGCGTCGTCGCGTCCGCGCGGCGACGCATGTCCCGTCTAGGCGCCGATGCCCGCGACGATCGCTGCGGCGATTTCCTTTGGCGTCCCATTGATCGACACGACCAGCGGCCGCTCGTCCGCACCCGGCCTCTCCAGCGTCGCGAACTGGCTGTCGAGCAGGCTCAGCGGCATGAAATGATCCTTGCGCGCGCTCATGCGGTCGAAGATTTCTTTCTTGGTTCCGTTCAGAAGAACCAGACGCACGTCCTCGCGCGCGCCGATGAGAATGTCGCGATAGACGCGCTTCAGTGCGCTGCACGAGACGATGGCGTGCCGGTTCGCCGCGCGCGCGGCGTCGATATGGGCCGCGATGGCGGCAAGCCACGGCCAACGGTCGTCGTCGGTCAGCGGTTGGCCTGCGCTCATCTTTGCGACATTGGCGGGCGGATGGAACTCGTCGGCGTCAGCGTAGGGCCAGCCGAGACGTTGCGACAGCGCGGCGCCGATGGTCGTCTTGCCGGAGCCTGCAACGCCCATGAGAACGATGACGGAAGGAAGGGATGGCGTGGTCATTGCTGCGCAATCTACCTTACCGCAACAGGCGAGCGAAGCGGTCTCTGGTTCCGCTCCCTGACTGTCGGGCCGCCCTGGCGATCGCGCCGCGTCGCTAGACGACCTGCCGCCAGCGGCGTCCGTCGCGCGCAAGCAGAGCATCAGCCTCTGCGGGGCCTGAGGAACCCGCGCGATAAAGCGCAAGGCCCTGATCGCCTGCGTCGCGCCAGGCTTTCAGGAACGGCTCCACCGCGCGCCAGCCAGCCTCCACGCCGTCGGCGCGCTGATAGAGAAGCCCGTCGCCTGTCATGCAATCGTAGAGCAGCGTCTCGTAGCCCGACGCCGGCTGCGTCTCGAAAAAGTCGGCGTAGCGGAAATCCATGGCGACCCGCGCGATCGACAAATTGGGGCCGGGCGTCTTGGCGTTGAACTGCAGGGTGATGCCTTCGTCCGGCGCGATCTGCAGCACAAGATAGTTCGACCGCAGACCGTCGAGGTCGATCCCGCGGAACATCGATATCGGCGCTTCGCGGAACTTGATCGCGACTTCCGTGTGGCGCCGCGCCAGCCCCTTGCCCGTGCGCAGGTAAAAGGGCACGCCAGCCCAGCGCCAGTTGTCGATCGAGAGCTTGAGGGCGGCGAAAGTTTCGGTCGTGCTGTTGGGCGCGACGTCCTTTTCCAGACGATAGTCAGAGACGACCTCATCGCCGATCCGGCCCGCCACGTATTGCGCGCGCACGCTGTCGCGCAGGGCCTCCTGGGGCGTGACGATACGAATGGCGTCGAGCGCACGCGCCTTTTCCGAGCGCACACTGTCCGCGTTCAGACGCGCGGGCGGCTCCATGGCCACGAGCGACAGAAGCTGGAAGAGGTGGTTCGGCACCATGTCGCGCAGCGCGCCGGTCGCGTCGTAGAACGCGCCACGCCTGCCGATCGTCACGGTCTCGGCGACCGTGATCTGCACGTGGTCGATATGTTCACGTTTCCATATCGGCTCGAACAGGCCGTTGGCGAAGCGCAGCATCAGAATGTTCTGCACCGTCTCCTTGCCGAGGTAATGATCGATGCGGAAGATCTGGTCCTCGTCGAGAACCTCCCGCAATTCGGCGTTGAGCTTCATCGCGGAGTCGAGATCGTGGCCGAAGGGCTTTTCGACGATCACGCGGGCGATGGCGCCATTCGTCTGCCGCGTAAGCCCGGCGGCCCCCAGCGCCTTAACCGTCGGTGCAAACCCCGCGGGCGGGATCGCGAGGTAGAAGATGCGATTGCCCTTCGTGCCGTGTTTTGCGTCGATTTCCTTGAGATGTGCGCCGAGCGTTTCGAACGACTTCGGCTCGGATGCATCGGCGACTGCGACGCTTACGCGCGAAACGAGATCTTCGACGACGGCGAGATCGCATTTTTCATTGCAATATTTTCCGAGGCTCTCGCGCAGATGATCGCGCATCTTTTTCTCGCCGTATTCGACCCGCGTGACGGCGACGACTGCAAAGGATTCCGGAAGCAGTTTCTGCGCCGCCAGATTGTAGAGCGCTGGAAAGACGAGGCGGGCGGTCAGGTCGCCATTGGCGCCGAACAGGACGAAGACGATGGGAGGCGCAGGGCGTGCGGGCATGAGGCTCATGCGAAAACCTTGCGCTGGGCGCTTCCGATTCCGCAGATCGCTGTGGGGCTCCGGAGCGCGTGAGGGCTCGCGGTCCGGTTATTTTGCTTCGCCATGTCCGCCAAATCCCTTGCGCATGGCGGACAGGATCTTGTCCGCGAAGGTCGCCTCCTGCCGCGAGCGGAAGCGCGCAAACAGGGCTGCGGTAAGAACAGGCGCCGGCGTCGCTTGTTCCACGGCCTCCTGCACCGTCCAGCGCCCCTCGCCCGAATCCTCGACCTTGCCGGTGAAGGCGCCGAGCGCGGGGTCCTTTGCAAGGGCGGTCGCGGTGAGGTCGAGCAGCCACGAGGTGATGACGGAACCGCGCCGCCAGACTTCCGCAACATCGGCGACTTCGATGGCGAATTGCTCGTCCTTGGCGCGATGTGGATCGCTGGCGTGGCGCAACAGGTCGAAGCCTTCGGCATAGGCCTGCATGAGCCCGTATTCGATGCCGTTGTGCACCATCTTCACGTAGTGGCCAGCGCCGACGGGGCCGCAATGCAGGTAGCCCTGTTCGGCAGTTGGAGTGCGGGCTGCACGGCCGGGCGTCGTCTCGATCTCGCCCTTGCCAGGCGCCAGCGCGGCGAAAATCGGGTCGAGCCGCTGCACGATCTCCTTGTCGCCGCCGATCATCAGGCAATAGCCGCGCTCCAGACCCCACACGCCGCCGGATGTTCCAATATCGAGATAATAGAGGCCGCGCGGCTTCAGCCTGTTGGCGCGGGCGATGTCGTCGCGCCAGAATGTATTCCCGCCGTCAATCAGGGCGTCCCCGGCAGAAAGATGCGGGGCGATTTCGTCAATCGCGCCTTCGGTCGCCGCGCCTGCCGGGAGCATGATCCAGACGGCGCGCGGCGCGGCGAGCTTGCCCGCAAGATCGGCGAGGCCGGTTGCGGGCGTCGCGCCGTCCTTGGCCAGCGCAGCGACGGCGTCTGCGCTCCGGTCCCAGGCGACGACGTCGTGGCCCGCAAGCATCAGGCGGCGCGCAATGTTGGCGCCCATGCGGCCGAGGCCGACGATACCGATCTGCATGGCGCCTCCGAATTTTACGCTGCTGGACAACAGAACTAGGTCGTCTCAGGATCGGCGCCAAGGTGGAAACGAAAGCGCCGCGCAGACGGCGTCGGGAGGGGAAAATGCGGCTAGCGGGGAAATCCGCCGTCATCACGGGCGGTTCGGGCAATATCGGCCTGGCGACGGCCGCGCGATTTCTGGCCGAGGGCGCGCGCGTCCTGATCGTCGATCGCGATTCGGCGCGCGTGGACGCAGCGCTCGGCGAGCTCAAGAGCAATTCGGCGCATGGGCTGGCGTGTGACGTGACCTCGGCCGAAGACACCGCGCGCTATGCCGCAGAGGCGCAAAAGCTGTTCGGCCGCACCGACATCTTCTTCAACAACGCGGGCATAGCCGGCGCCGTCGCGCCGACGATCGATTACAAGGACGCGGATTTCGACGCGGTGATGGCGGTGAACGTGCGCGGCGTGTTTCTCGGGCTTAAGCACATGCTGCCTGTCATGAAGGACGGCGGCTCGATCGTGTGCACATCCTCGGTCGCGGGCCTGCGCGGTTCGGCCGGCATGCCGGCCTATGTCGCGAGCAAGCATGCCGTCGTCGGCCTGATGCGGGTGGCCGCGATCGAGGCGGCGCCGCGCAAGATCCGTGTCAATACCGTCCATCCCGGGCCCGTGCAGGGCGACATGATGCGCGGCCTCGAAGGCGGCATGGCGCCTGCCAATCCGGATGCGGCGCACGAGGTCATCCTGCAGCGCATGCGGCTCGGCCGCTACATCGAAACGAAGGAAATCGCCGATCTCGTGACTTTCCTGGCGAGCGACGAGAGCCGCATGATCACCGGCGCGACCATGGTGATCGATGCCGGCATGGCGGGGGGATGACGAACCGTGCGTCGATAAGCCCGCTCATCCCTTCGTTTGTTTCAATGCGAGCCTGAAGGCTCGCGGTCCAGAGGACATCATGACGATCACGCCGCTCCATCCCTTCAACGGGCTCGATATCGCCGAACTGGTGCGCATCCGCGCGCGGACGCGGCGCGATCATCCCTTCCTGATCTGGGAGCCGTTCGAGGCGGCGGGCGAGACGCTGACCTATGGCGGCTTTCACGATCGTGTCGTGCGGCTTGCAGCGGGCATGGCGAAGCGTGGGATCAAGCCGCGCGACTATGTGCTGATCCATCTCGACAATTGCCTGGAGACCCTGATCGCGTGGTATGCGTGCGCCGATCTCGGCGCCGTGCCCGTCACGACCAACGCGCGGTCGTCGCTCGACGAATTGCAGTATTTCGCGAGCCATTGCGGCGCGGTTGCAGCGATCACGCAGCCCAAGCTCGCCGATCTCGTCAATCGCGCCAGCACGGATTTCAAGTTCGTCGCCGTGACCTCGCACGACAATGGCGCGCCGCCTGCCGCGGGCCATGCGCCGGGAACGGATTCGTTCGAGGCGCTGTTCGGCGAAGCGAGCGATGCGCCGCGCCGCGCCGTCGATCCGCTGCACCCGATGGGTGTGCAATATACGTCCGGCACGACATCGCGGCCGAAAGGCGTGCTGTGGACCCACGCCAATGCGCTGTGGGGCGCGCGCATCAACGCCGTGCACGAGGATTTGCGCGCAGACGACGTGCATCTCGTGCACCTGCCGCTGTTCCATACCAATGCGCAGGCCTATTCGATCTTGGCGACCTTGTGGGCCGGCGCAACCGCCGTCGTCATGCCGCGCTTCTCCGCAAGCCGGTTCTGGCCGATCTCACTGCGCAACCGCTGCACCTGGACCTCAGTCATTCCGTTCTGCGTGAAGGCCCTGATGGAGATTGATCGGCCATCGGAACATTCCTATCGCCTGTGGGGCAGCGCCGTCTGCGAGCCGCCGACGGACGCGCTATTCGGCGTCAAGACCATCGGCTGGTGGGGCATGACGGAGACCATCACGCATGGCATCGTCGGCGACGTGCATATGCCCAACACGCCGCTCTCGTGCGGCCGGCCGGCCCCGGAATACGGCATTCACATCGAGACCGAGGATGGCGCGCCGGTGCAGCCCGGCGAGACCGGGCAACTGAAGGTGCGCGGGCTGCGAGGTCTCTCGCTCTTTGCGGAATACATCAACAATCCGCAGGCCACGGCTGACGCCTTCGACGAGCGCGGGCTGTTCCTGACCGGAGATCGCGTGACGCTGATGGAATGCGGTTCCATCCGCTTTTCGGATCGCGACAAGGACATGCTGAAGGTCGGCGGCGAGAATGTCGCGGCATCCGAGATCGAGCGGGTGATCCTGACGGTGCCCGGTGTGCGCGAGGTGGCGGTTGTCGCCAAGAAGCACCCGATGCTCGACGAAGCGCCGGTCGCATTCGTGATCGCGGAAGAAAGCCTCGGCGACGCCCCCGCGCTGCCCGACGCCATCATGGCGGCGTGCAAGAGCGCGCTCGCGAACTTCAAGCATCCGCACGAAGTGCGCGTCGTGAAGGAGATGCCGCGCTCTACGCTGGAAAAAGTGGCTAAGGCGGAATTGCGGAAGTTGCTGAAGGACGCCTAGCGAAGATCAGCGCTTTCGCTTCTTCTCGCCGCCATGCTCCGCCGCGACGCGCGCTGCGATCGCGGCGATGTCGCGCGCCGCGCGCGAGCCTGGATGATCGATCCAGCTCGCGTGAAACGCGAGATCGGGCAGCGTCGCCTCGCTGCGCACGATCCGCAACTCGCCGCGCTTCAACTCGTTGGCGACGATCGCCGGGGGTATGACGGCGACGCCGAGTTTTTCGGCGGTCATGCGCACGACGGTCGCCAGCGAAGCGGAGGCGTGCAGGCGCGTCTGCGGTGAGCGTGGTCCATTGAACAGCGCGGCCACGGCCGCATAGGGCTGCGTATTGCGTGAGAACGTGACGATGGGAAAACGCGCGATCTCCTCGATGCGCGCCGCCCGGCGCGGCCAGGCGATGTCCGGGCTGGAAATAAAGGCGAGCGGATAGGTCATCAGGGGCAGGCTCGACGCATTGGGCGCGCTCACCGGGCCGATCAGAAAAGCGAGATCGAGTTCCTGCATGCGCAGGCGCTCGCGCAGGTTGGGCGATATGTCGACCTCGATCTCCAGCGCGAGAAGGGGGAAACGCTCCTGCACGGCCTTGAGGAATTGCGTCAGCCAGGTGTGCACGACGGTTTCGGCGACGCCAAGCCGCAGCACGCCGCGCGCGGTCGAAACGTCGCCGACGGCTGTGAGCATTTCCGCGCGCAGGCCGAGCAGCTTCTCGGCGTAGAGCAGCAGCTCGCGGCCGCGTGGCGTGGGCGCTGCAATCCGTGCATCGCGCGTCAGCACGCGCGCGCCCAAGGCCTGCTCCAGGCCCGCAATGCGCTGGGAGACGGCGGGCTGCGTCGTGTTGAGTTTCGCCGCGGCGCCGCGAAACGAACCGAGCGTCGCCACCCAGTAGAAGGTCTCGATCTCCTTGAAGTCGAACACCTGATCCTCCGTCTCGATAACGGCAGCTTATCGAAATCCATTCAAAAATACGATTGGACTTTATCGCGCCGCGGCGTCGACTATTCAACGGTCACGGCGAATGGAGATTGACCTTGGGCGAAGCGGCGATCGACGGACGGACGATGGATGGCCGCGCAGCGCGTCTCGCCTGCCGCAACGGGCAGGTGCCCGGCACCACCGCTGGCCTGGCGCCGGGCTATGTTCAGGGCAATCTCGTCATCCTGCCGCGCGAGGACGCCGCCGACTTCATGCGCTTCGCGCAGGCAAACCCGAAGCCGTGCCCGATCATCGGCGTGAGCGACGTCGGAAATCCCGCCATCCCCGCGCTCGGCGCCGATCTCGACATCCGCACCGACATTCCCGGCTACCGCGTGTGGCGCGACGGCGAATGCATCGCCGAGACGGGCGACGTCAGCGAGTTCTGGCGCGACGACCTCGTCTCCTTCGTGATCGGCTGCTCCTATTCCTTCGAGGAGGCGCTGGTCGAGGACGGGATCGAGATCCGGCACATTACTGAGAACAAGAAGGTGCCGATGTTCCGCACCTCGATCGCCACCACGCCGGCCGGCCGCTTCCACGGGCCGCTCGTGGTCTCGATGCGCCCGCTCAAGCCCGCCGACGCGATCCGCGCGGTGCAGATCACCTCGCGCTATCCGGCCGTCCACGGCGCGCCCGTGCATCTCGGCCTGCCGGACAGGATCGGCATCCGCGACGTGAACGCGCCCGACTACGGCGACGCGGTGACGGTGCACGAGGACGAGATTCCCGTATTCTGGGCCTGCGGGGTGACGCCGCAGGCGGCGCTCGCCGCCTCGAAACCGCCCTTTGCGATTACACATGCGCCAGGGTCCATGCTGGTGACGGACCTGAAGAACAGGCAATATGCGGTGATCTGACGCGACCGCGATCCTGCGGCGCCAACGACCGGGAGCGAGGGCATGAAACTCAATCGTCGTGAAGCACTTGCGGGCGCCGCTGCGCTCGCCGCCAGTTTCGGGACCGCGCATGCGCAGGCGGCGGATGAGATCGTCGTCGGCGCCGTCTTCCCCATGTCCGGCTCGACCGCCCAGACGGGCGTTGATGCGCGCAACGCCATCGAGACCGCGCTCGCCATCATCAACGAGAAGACCGACCTCGAGCTGCCGCTCGCCAAGGACGCCGGCCTGCCGGGCCTCGGCGGCAAGAAGATCAAGGT
>CAMFKC010000044.1 GCA_945956975.1 uncultured Methylocystaceae bacterium
GTCGCGGTCCGCGGGCCCGTCGAAATTCTCGGACAGCGTCCTGACCAATCCCTCGGGCTTCAACGGCGCCGACGGCGTCTTCCGATTCAAGCCGGACGGCCTGAACGAGCGCGGATTGTCCGTGCTGCAGATTGGCGCCGGCACGACGACCGTCGTCAGCCCGGCCCCCCGGAGCTTCGCGGGCGCGCCGACCTGACCGGCGTCAATAGTGGGAATGGGGCGTCCGCGCGCCGGGCATGAGCACGGCGGCCTGCGCCTCGTAGGCGCTGGCCATGCCGCGTAGCACGGGGCGGGATTGGCGGCGTTCGGCTGCAATCGCGCGAAGCACGGCGGCGAGTTCGGCGAGAACGACGGGATCGGCTGAGGCTGCGCGCTTCATGTGTCGGTTCCTGCTTGGTTACAAATGCGTTTACGTTGCAGACGCGAAGCGGGTTTGCAGTCTCACGGATAGTTGATCGCCGCTTGCGCCGTTCATGCGTTGCTCCTGCATGGCCTGGAGCGCGCGATGGTTCGAATTCTTCCGCTGTTCGCCCTCATTTACGGCGGCTTCGGCCTCTTCTCCCCCTATTTGCCGCCCTTGCTCGCAGCCCGCGGCCTGAGCGCGGAAACAATTGGTCTGGCGCTTGCCGGGGGCACGCTGATCAAGCTTGCCGTAACACCGCTGCTTGCGCGGCTCGCAGATCGCCGGAAGCAGGTCGCGGTCATCCTGGCGCTGGCCCTCCTCGCCTCGAGCCTCGCCGCCCTAGCCTACAGCGCGCCGATTGCCGGCGTCCTGCTTGTGGTCCTCACCCTCGTTCAGGCTGCGGCGCTTGCCCCGGTCGCGCCTTTTGCCGACGCCATCGCTGTCTCGGCCGCAGCGCGGCTGGGCTTCTCCTACGGGCTTGCCCGCGGAACGGGCTCGGCCGCCTTCGTGGTCGGAACGCTCGCCGCCGGCGCGCTCGTCGGGGCATGGGGCTGGACGGCGGCGGCCTTCGCGCAGGCGGCGGCGCTGTGTGCCTCCGTCCTCGTCGCCGTCCGCGCGCCCGAGCCGACAGCCGATGTCGCCGCGCCCGCGACAGATGGCTGGCGCGATCTTCTCGCGATCCGGCCTTTCCGGCAGATCATGGCCATAGCGGCGCTGGCGCTCGGCAGCCACGCGCTGCACGACGGTTTCGCCGCCATAGCCTGGACGGAGGCCGGCGTCGCGCCGCGGACGATTTCGATTTTGTGGTCGGAAGGCGTCGTCGCCGAAATCGTCGTTTTCTTTGCCGTCGGCCCCTGGCTGCTGGCGCGGCTGGGTCCGCGCGGCGCTCTCGCTGTAGCGGTCGCCGCCGCGCTCCTGCGCTGGACCACGATGGCGCTGACGAGCGCGCCCGCAATCATGGCGCTGACCGAGCCGCTGCACGGCCTGACCTTCGCGCTGCTGCATCTGGCCTGCATGGGGATCATCGCGCGCAACGTGCCAGCCGATCTCGCGGCCTCCGCCCAGGCGCTCTATGGCGCAGTCGCGGTCGGCGCGGCCAGCGCGGCGCTGACGGCGGCGTCCGGCGCGATCTTCGCGCATTTCGGGACAGGCGGCTTCGCCTTCATGGCGGCGCTCGCCCTGCTGGCCGCGCCGCTCGTGTGGACCCTGCGTGAAAAGCCTTAGGCCGCGAGATCCGCGACGACGGCGTCGAGCACCGGGAAGCCTTCCGCGCTCACGCGCAGCCGGCCCTCGCGGGTGTATTCCACCAGCCCGTCGGCGATGAGCTCGGCGACGCGGGAGGAGGCCAGCGGCTTGCCGGTCAGCAGATGGAAACGGCCGGGATCGATGCCCTCGGTGAGCCGCAGCCCCATCAGCAGGAATTCGTCGCCCTGTTCCTCGATCGACAGTCCCTCGTCCTCGACGAGGCCATGGCCTTCCGTCTCCACGCAGGTCAGCCACATCTCGGGATGCTTTTCCGTCGCCTGGGCGCGGCGCCCCTCGCGATCCATCACGCGGCCGTGCGCGCCGGGCCCCACGCCGACATATTCGCCGTAGCGCCAGTAGACGAGGTTGTGGCGGCTCTCCGCGCCGTCGCGCGCATGGTTGGAAATCTCGTAGGCCGGCATTCCGGCCTTGCCCATCATGTTCTGCGTGAGGTCCCAGAGGTCGCGCTGGATGTCGAGCGAGGGCATGACGAGCTTGCCGGCGCGCTCAAGCCGTTCGAACATCGTGTCGGGCTCGATGGTGAGCTGGTAGAGCGACATGTGCTCGGGCGCGATCGCCAGCGCCTCGGTCAGCTCCGCCCTCCAGCGCTCGATGCTCTGGGCGGGGCGGCCGTAGATCAGGTCGAAGGACACGCGCTCGAAGGTGGAGGTCGCGACCTTCAGCGCGGTCAGCGCCTCCTCTCGGCTGTGCAGCCGGCCGAGCATCCTGAGGTCCGAATCGTCCAGCGCCTGCACGCCGAGCGACACGCGGTTGACGCCGACGGCGCGATAGCCGCGAAACCGTTCGGCCTCGACACTGGAGGGGTTGGCCTCGAGCGTGATCTCGGCGCCCTTTTCGATCGTCCAGTTGTCGGCGATGGCCTGAAGAATGGCTTCGACGGTCTGCGGCTTCATCAGCGAGGGCGTGCCGCCGCCGAAGAAGACCGGGCCGACGGTGCGCCCGCGCGTCAGCTTCGCGCGATGGGCGAGCTCGACCCGGAAGGCCTCGACATAGCGCGCCTCATCGACCGGATTGCGCCGGACGTGGCTGTTGAAATCGCAATACGGGCACTTCGACAGGCAGAACGGCCAATGGACGTAGACGCCGAAGCCCGGATCGATTCGAAGCGGTGATCTGGAGGCCATGCGGCCTTATTGCACGAAGGGGGCCGCCGGGAAATGTGCCGGAATGGGACGGGTCAAGGTTCGTGCGGCAGCGATTTCGCGAGGGCCTCGTAGTCGAGCGGCTTCCGGGCCGAGCGATAGACGCGCAACACGATCAGGTTGTCGCCCCGCAAGGCATAGGGGATGAGGAAGCCATAGTGCGGCTCGACAGCTTCCCGCACGTCCGGATGGGTCGAAGGCCGCCCGCTGTCCGGAAAAGCGAGCAGGGTCTGGATGCGCCGTTCGATCGCCGCCGTGACGCTCGCCAGACCCTGCGGGCTCAGCAGCGCCAGATGCTGCCGCAGCTCGTGCAAATCCTTGAGCGCGGCTGTCGAAAAGACGGCGTGCATCTATTTTAGCGGCGCAATGTCGGGCTTTGGCGCAGGTAATTCGTTGTCCGTGCCCCAAGACCTCATCCACCGGAAGACGCTCTCCGCGGAGTGGCCGCCTTCGGTTTCAACGCTCGCGAGCGCAGCGTCCACTTCGCCGAGGTAGCGATTCTGATCGCGCACATATTGCTCGACCGCTTCCTTCACGATGAAGGACCGGCTGCGGCGCAGACGGCGCGCGATCTCGTCGACCTGATGGCGCGTTTCCTCGGGGAGACGTACGGAAAACGTATCGGCCTTGGCGGTCACGGCGACCTCCATGTGTTCGCTGTGAACACAATGTAGTAGAGCAGCGTCTCAGGGTCCACCGTCACGCCAGACACCCCCGCGCCAGCGCCTGAAACGCCCGCGCCCGGTGGCTCAGCGCCCGGCTCCCGTCCGCGGGAATCCCGTGCTTCTCGTCCGCTGTCATCTCGCCAAACGTCCGCGCGTGCCCGTCCGGCTTGAAGCAGGGATCGTAGCCGAACCCGGCCGTTCCCTTCGGCGGAAACACGAGATCGCCGTCGACCCGGCCCTCGAAGGTCTCGGCATGGCCATCGGGCCAGCACAGGGCCAGCGCCGAGATGAAATAGCCGCGCCACGGCTGCGCGGCGCCGGTCGCCTCGACCTCGCGGCGAATTCTGTCCATCGCCGCATAGAAATCCTTCGTCTCGCCCGCCCAGCGCGCCGAATAGATGCCGGGCGCCCCGCCCAGCGCCTCGACGCACAGGCCGGAATCATCCGCGAAGGCTGGCAGGTTCGCGGCCTTGGCCGCGGCTTCCGCCTTGATCAGCGCATTGCCGATAAAATCCGGCGCGGTCTCCTCGGGCTCAGGCAGGCCGAGTTCGCCGGCCGACACCGCCTCGATGCCGTAGGGCGCCAGAAGCTCGCGCATCTCGCGCAGCTTGCCGGAATTATGCGTGGCGATGACGATCTTGCCGGCGAGCTTGCGGCCCATCAGGCGACCGCCGCCTGCTGCATCTCGGCGAGGCGCGCGATGCCGCTCTTGGCAAGGCCCAGCATGGCGGCGAGCTGCGCCTCGTCGAACGTCTCGTTCTCGGCGGTCATCTGCACTTCCACGATGCCGCCCTTGCCGGTCATCACGAAATTGGCGTCGGTCTCGGCGGCCGAATCCTCGTCATAGTCGAGGTCGAGCACCGTCTGGCCCTTGTAGACGCCGCAGGAGACAGCCGCGACGCGGTCCTTCAGCGGCATGTCCTTGATGATCGAACGGCCGCGCATCCACTTCAGGCAATCGTGCAGCGCGACCCAGGCGCCGGTGATGGACGCGGTCCGGGTGCCGCCGTCGGCCTGCAGCACGTCGCAATCGATGCTGATCTGACGCTCGCCGAGACCTTTCAGGTCGGTGACCGCGCGCAAGGATCGGCCGATCAGGCGCTGGATTTCCTGCGTGCGGCCCGACGGCTTGCCCGAGGTCGATTCGCGGCGCGTGCGGGTGTGGGTCGCGCGCGGCAGCATGGCGTATTCGGCGGTCACCCAGCCGCGGCCCTGGCCGCGCAGCCACATCGGCGGCTTGTCCTCGAGCGAGGCGGTGCACAGCACATGCGTATTGCCGAACTTCACCAGGCACGAGCCTTCGGCGTAGCGCGCCACATTGCGCTCGAGCGAGACGGCGCGCATTTCGTCGGCGGCGCGTTTGGAAGGACGCATGGTTGGGGATCCCGGGTTGAAAGCGCGGGCTTTGTCGCGTCGGCGCATGGCTGTGTCAACCGCGCGCGGGTTGATCGCGGCCGCCTTCTGGCCGAGTGTCTGCGCCAATCAGCGTAAGACCTGTCCCTTGCCCGATACGCTTCCAGACCGCGCGCCCCAAAACCCGCCGCCGGATGCGCCCGCGCCAGCCGGCGCCGGGGTCTTCCTGCGCATGTTCCCATCCATCGTCCTGCCGATGTTCATCGCGGTCATGGACCAGACGATCGTCGCCACTGCCCTGCCGGCGATCGCGGTCGCGCTGGACGATGTCGAGCGCATCGCCTGGATCGTGGTCGCCTATCTCGTCGCAACCACCATCGCCGCGCCGGTCTATGGGCGCCTCGGCGACGTCTATGGCCGCCGCCGCATGATGTTCGTCGCGCTTGGCGTCATGACGCTCGGCTCCGTCGCCTGTGCGGCGGCGCCGAGCCTGCCGTTCCTGATTTTCGCGCGCATCGTCCAGGGGCTCGGCGGCGGCGGGCTGATGACCCTATCGCAGGCGTTGATCAGCGAGAGCGTGCCGCCGCGGGACAGGGCCCGTTATCAGGGCTATCTCGCCTCGGTCGTCGTCTTCTCCAACACGTTCGGCCCGGTTGCGGGCGGCTGGCTGACCAGCGGCCTCGGCTGGCGCTCGATCTTCTGGATCAACCTGCCGATGGGCCTGCTCGCCGCCGTGCTGGTGCGCCGCCTCCCGATCCATGCGCCCAGACCCGCCGCCGACTGGCGATTCGATACGCCGGGCCTTGTCTGGTTCGTGCTGTTCGTCGCCCCGGCGCTGGTCGCGATGGAGCAGATCCGCCGGCTGCGTCTGGCGGACGCTCCTGTCATCATTGCGCTGGTCGCGGTGGCG
This sequence comes from uncultured Methylocystaceae bacterium, assembly GCA_945956975.1. Taxonomy (GTDB): domain Bacteria; phylum Pseudomonadota; class Alphaproteobacteria; order Rhizobiales; family Beijerinckiaceae; genus JAJXWB01. Next base: position 5,740 of record CAMFKC010000044.1, read on the forward strand.
CTCGCCTCGCTCGTCCTGCTGACCCGCCGCGAGCTCAGGACGCCGCAGCCGCTCTTCCCCTTCTCGCTGCTGCGCGAAAAGACCATCTGGCGCTCCGACGCCATGGCCGCCTGCCACGGCGCGGCGCTGGTCTCGCTCATCGCCTATCTGCCGATCTATTTGCGCACCGCGCGCGGCCTGTCGCCGGCCGAGACCGGCTATTTCCTCCTGCCGATCGCCTTCGGCATCGGCATTGGTTCGCTGGTGACGGGACGGCTGGTCGCCCAGACCGGCCGCACCGCCATTTTCCCGTCGATCGCGCTGATCCCGGTCGTGGCCATCCTGCTCTATGTCGCCATCAACCATCAGACGCTCGATCTCACCTGGTTCGGCCTGATCATCGGCGTGCTCACCTTTTTCATGGGCACTGTCATGGGCGTGGTGCAGGTCATCGTGCAGAACGCCGCAGGCCCCGGCATGCTCGGGGCCGCGGCAGGCTCCGTGCAGTTTTCGCGGGCCATCGGCGCCTCCTTCGGCACGGCTTTGGTCGGCGCGGTCCTGTTCGCCGTATTCAAGAGCCATGCGGGCGACGCCACCGGCGTCTTCGCCGATCTCGTGGAGCATGGCCCCTCGGCGCTGGCGGGGCTTGCGCCGGCCGTGCGCGCAACGGCGGAAGGCGCGCTGGAGGCTGGTTTCCGGGCCGTCTTCCTGCTGGTGGCGGGCTACGCCGCACTCGCGCTGATCTGCGCATGGGCGATCCCGAACCGCCGGCTCTGATCGCGCTTTCACTTCGCCCATGAACCGCGCTAGCCTTCGCGCAGGAGGCCAGCCATGAAGAACATTCTCGTCCCCATCGAGGAGCACGATTCGATCGCCGCCGTTCTGGAAACGGCCTGGCGCTTCGGGCAGGGCTTTGGCAGTCGCATCGAGGGCATCGCGCTCGGGCCCGACACCGGCGACCTCATCGCCGCCGATTTCGCCATTGCCGGCTCCATCTTCGACGAAAAGACCCGGCGCGAACTGGTTGAGCACGCCCGCCGCGTCTTCGAGGATTTTATGAATGCGCACGGCGTGGCGGCGGCGAGCGGCGGCGCCGGGGGTCCCAGCTTCGGCTGGGCGGGCGGCGACATGAGCACGGATTCCGGCATCGGCGCCTATGGCCGCGTCGCCGATATCGTCGTCGTCGGCCGCCCAGGCTCCGGCCGCGGCGATCCGCGCCGGGCGACGCTGGAATCCGTGCTGTTCGAGGCCGGACGGCCGATCCTGATCGCGCCGCGCAAGGCGCCGGAGAAGATCGGCGACACCGTCGTGATTTCGTGGAACCGGTCGACCGAGACCGCCCGCACCGTCGGCTTCGCCATGCCCGTGCTGCAGAAGGCTCGCCGCATCGTGGTTCTGTCTGTCGCAGGCGCGCTGTCGCCCGGGCCGTCGGCCGAGGCGCTCGCCAAGGCGCTGCAGCGCCATGGCATGACGGTCGATGTTGTGAATATCGAGAGCACGGCCCTTTCACCCGGCCGCACCATCCTCGACCAATGCGCGACGCTGGGCGCGGATCTCCTGGTCAAGGGCGGCTATACGCAAAGCCGCCTGCGCCAGATGATCTTCGGCGGCGCGACGGCGGATATTCTCGCTTACGCGGAAATCCCGGTATTCATGGCGCATTGAGCGCCCGGTCTGCGCGCCTTCTTCCCTCCCCGCAGGGGGAGGGGGAAGGCGGCGACGCCAGCGTCGGGCTCAGCCCTTCGGGCCGCCCCGCGAGACGCCGACCTTGGCCGGCCGCAGCACGCGGTCGGCGATCGTGTAGCCGGATTCGACGACCTGCAGCACGGTGCCCGACGGGACGCTTTCGTCGGGAATCTCGAACAGGGCCTCGTGAAGGTTCGGGTCGAACTTCTGGCCCTGCGGCTCTATCTTCTTCACGCCGTGGCGGGCCAGGCGCGACTGGAAGTCCGCCGCGATCAGGCCCAGGCCCTCGATCATGGTCTTGAGCGGGCCATCGGCGTCCTTGGGCGCGCTTTCCTGCGCGCGGGCCAGATTGTCGGCCAGCGCCAGCATGTCGCGGGCGAAATTGGCGGCGCCATAGGCGCGCGCGTCGGCTGCTTCCTTTTCCGCCCGACGACGCACATTTTCGGCTTCCGCCATGGCGCGCAGCACGCGATCCTTGAGCGCGGCGTTTTCGGCGTAGAGATTTTCGAGTTCGGTAAAGGGCTCGGGCTCGCCTGTGGTCGACTGCGCGGCGGAATCCGCAAGCGAGGACACGTGCTCGCCTGCGGCATGCGCGCCGGAGGCTTGAGTGTTTTCAGGCTTTTCGGTCGAATTATTCATGACAATTCCATGCGTTCGGTCGCGCCCGATATCAGGTCGCCGACCCTAAAAATCAAGTCGGTCGTTCAGCCGGCGGCCTTCTGCGGCTTGCGTTCGCTGCCAAGATGCTCCAGCAGGCGCCGCTTGATGGCCGCCTGCCGCGCCGGATTCGTCACTTTCGCGCCGGTCAGGTCGGTCACGTAGAACACGTCGACGGCCTTTTCGCCGAAGGTGACGATATGCGCCGATCCGATGTTGAGGTTCAGCTTGGAGATGGCGCTGGTGAGATCGTAGAGCAGGCCCGGCCGGTCGAGGCCCGAGACCTCGATCACAGTGGCGCGGTTCGACAGGCTGTTGTCGATCACGACGTCCGGCACGACGCTGAAGGCGTCCGAGCGCGTCTGCGCAGCGCCTTTTGCTGCAATGAGTTCGACCAGCTTGATCTCGCCGCGCAGCGACTTCTCGATTGATTCCGCGATGCGGTTGCCGCGCCGCATTTCGTCGGAATCCATGTCGAACTGCCGCGAGATCGAGATCGTGTCGAGCGCGAGCCCGTCTGTCGTCGTGAAGACCTGCGCATCCACGATATTGGCGCCGGCCGCCGCACAGGCGCCGGCGATGGTCGAGAGCAGATAGGGATGGTCGGGCGCGACCACGGTCAGCTCGGTGACGCCGCGGAAGGAATCTGTCGTCGCCTCGGTCGCCAGCGACCGCATTTCGACTTCCGTCAGGCGCAGAAGATTGGCGTGCTGGATCTTGCGCGTGAGATCGGTCTTGAGCCAGTAGGCCGGGTAATGACGCTCCGCATAGGCGTCGAACTCGGGGTCCGACCAGCCCGGCAGCGAACGGCGCAGCTCTTCCTGCATCTGCTTGACGCGCGACTTGCGGTCGATCGCCGAATGGCCGCCGGTCAGAACGACTTCCGTCTCCCAATAGAGGCTGCGCAGCAACTGCCCCTTCCAGCCGTTCCACACGCCCGGCCCTACCGCACGAATGTCGCAGACGGTCAGCACCAGCAGCAGCTTCAGGCGTTCCGGCGTCTGCACGAGTTTGGCGAACGTGTCGATCGTCTGGCGGTCGGAAAGATCGCGGCTCTGCGCCGTGTTGGACATGTCGAGATGCTTCTCGATCAGCCAGGCGACGGTTTCAGTCTCCGCGTCCGAGAGGCCGAAGCGCGGGCAAAGCTTGCGTGCGACCTCCGCACCAGCGATCGAATGGTCTTCCGGCCGCCCCTTGGCGATGTCGTGCAGAAAGACGGCGATGTAGAGCACGCGCCGGTTGGCGATGGTCGGGATGATCTCGCTGGTCAGCGGATGGTCTTCCGTCAGCCTGCCATTTTCGATCTGCGAGAGAATGCCGACGGCGCGCAGCAGATGCTCGTCCACCGTGTAGTGATGGTACATGTTGAACTGCATCATCGCGACG
>CAMFKC010000045.1 GCA_945956975.1 uncultured Methylocystaceae bacterium
AGTCGAAACTACGAATATCTTGCCGCGCTGGACGCTAGCGTTCAGGAAAAGTCAATGTTCGCCTTTGCGACAGCAGAAAAAAGGGTGTATCAAATCTTGTCGGAACGTCTCGACACATTGTCTGGATAAGCAGGGGTGATGCGGCTCGTATCGACGATTGCGGCGCTCATCATGGGTGCGGCGGCTTGGGCCGCCACCCTGGCGCCTGCGCTCGCCGACAAGCGTGTCGCGCTGGTCGTCGGCAATAGTGGCTACACGCATGCAAACAAGCTGATAAATCCGGAAAACGACGCCAACGATATCGCCGATGTTCTTCGCGGACTGAATTTCGAAGTCATCGTCAAGACGAACGTCGACCGGCGTGGGCTGGAACAGTCGCTGGAAGAATTCGAGCGGAAGTCGCGCGGCGCGGACGCAGCGCTGTTCTTTTTCGCCGGACATGGATTGCAGTATCAGGGGCGCAATTTCCTGCTTCCGGTCGATGCGGATCTGGAGGACGAGGTCAGCCTCAAGTACGGGACGCTCCCGATCGAGAAGGTGCGCGAGGCGCTGGATGGTTCGGGCGGGGTCAAGATCCTGATCCTCGACGCCTGCCGCAACAACCCGCTCGCCAGGCGGCTCCAGCCCAGGACCGCGGCCTTGACGCGCAGCGGCGAGGGCCTCACCCGCGGCCTCGCCCGGCTGGATCGGACCGAGGGCATGGTCGTCGCTTACGCGACGCAGGCCGACCAGGTCGCGCAGGACGGATCGGGGCGCAACAGCCCGTTCTCCGGCGCCCTCATCAAGCGCCTGCGGGAACCGAATCTCGAGATCGCGCAGCTGTTCCGCCGCGTCGCGCAGGAAGTGAACGAGCAGACCAGCGGCAAGCAGACGCCGGAAGTTTCCATCTCGCTTCTGCAGGACTTCTACCTGAACCTGCGCGACGACGATTCGCGCGTCTGGCGGCGCCTCGGTCCCGACGCGACCGAAGAGGAATTGCGCGAGTTCATCGCCAAGTATCCGACCTCCACCTACGCCCGCGACGCCCAGGCGCGTCTGGCCATGCTCGAAAAGCTCCGCGCCGAGCGCGACGCCGTGCGCCTCGAACGCGAGCGCATGCAGAAGCAGATCGAGGCGCTGCGGCAGCAGCAGGAAAAATTCGCCAAGCAGCAGGCCGAAGAAACCGCGCGCGAGGAGGCGGCCCGGCAGCGGACGGAAACGGCCGAGCGCGAAAAGCGTGAGCGCGAACAGGCCGCGCGCGACCGCATCGCCATCGATCAGCAGAAGGAGCGCGAACGCCAGGAGCGCGAGAACAGGCTGAACGAGGAGCGGCTCGCCAAAAAGGCCGAAGAGGACCGCAAGCGGGCCGAACTCGATCAGCAGAAGGCGCAGGAGGCTTTGCGGAAGGCCGAGGAAGAGCGCAAGCGCGCCGACGAGCAGCGGGACGCCGAGCAGAAGAAGCTCGCCGCCAAGGACGCCGCCAAGGCGAAGAAGGAAGCCGAAGAGGCCGCCCGGCGCCAGCAGGAGCAGATCCGCCTCGCCGCGCTCGAGGCCGAAAAGCTCCGCAAGCAGCAGGAAGAAAGCGCCTGCGCCAGAGAGGCCTCGGACATTCGCCGCCTCGGGGAGACGCAACAGACCGCGGCTCTCCAGGGCATGAAGTCATCCATCAAGTGCGCCCGCCTCGTGGCGGACATCGACGGGGCGATCGCCAAGATCCTGAAGGCGCAGGAGGCAGCCTGTCACGCCGAGGATCGCGCGCTCGGCAAGATCGGCTCCGATCTCGCAGCGCTGAAAGTCTTCGTGGCAGGCGCTCATTGCGACGGCCCGAAGGGCGCAGCCAGTGCGCGCATCGCGGCGCTCGAGACGACCGCGGCGGAGCGGGATCGCGCGTGCGGGCAGGAAACCGACCGATTCGCCTCCATCTATAACGGCTCTACCCCGAAACCTGCGCTCAAGGCCGAATTGGGCGCAATGTTGCAGGGCGTCAAATGCGAGAAGCTGCGTCCGGCCATCGCCGCCGCGATCGAGGAGATCGAGCGCGCCTCCAGCAATTCCCCCGAGCAGATTCGCGCAGCCCAGGCCGAACTCCGGCGCATCGGCTGCTACGGCGGCGATCCGACCGGCCAGTTCGATCCCGCGACCAAGAAGGCGCTGGACGGCTACCTGGGCGCCCGGAAGGACCATCGCAAGAACGTTCGCGTCAACGACGATCTGCTCGGCGAGCTGAAGGGGCAGCCGGCCTCGGTCTGCCCGCCGCCCTCCAATGTGGTCTCGCTCCCGCCCAAGCACCACCGTATCGAAGCCAAGCCGCAGGTGAAGGAACGTCCCGAGCCTAGGCGCGCGAGGCATGAGGAGGCGCCGACGCCGCGTCGCAAGGCTGTGGCCGAGCGGCCGGAGCCGCGCCCGAAGAGGGCTGCGGCGCCCGCGCCGGCCCCGGCAAGACCGCCCGGCCCGGTCGCTGCCGCGCCCGCTCCAGCGCCAAAACGTTCACAGACAATTGGCGTCGGTTTTTAGACTTTGGCAAACATCGCAACAGTTGAACCCCGGAATTGCAAGATTTCAGTCAGAAGAAGCGTACAATCTCGCCGGATGGCTCCGAACAGAGCTCGCTTCAGAGGAGGTCACATGAAACTCGTATCAGCACTGGGCGCCATGGCGCTGACCGCGGTCTTCGTTCTTCCCGCAAGTGCGGACAGTCCTGTCGTCTCCTCGGGCGCCGCCGCCCCGAGCGCATCGGCCGCGCCGCTGCCCGTTTCGGCGCCGCTCCCTCCCCGTCGGCCGGTTCAGGCGGCGGCCAGGCCGCGGGCCGTCTATGCGAGCGTGCGGACGACGCCGAGGGCCGCGCCCGATCGGAAGGTCGAGCAGCGCTTCTTTCCGCTTCAGCGCGTCGCGGCGATCGAACCGATCTGGACCCGCCCGGGTTGTTCGCTGCTGTGCCGCAGCCCGCTCATTCTGGGCATCGGCTTCTGATCCGGGTCGAAATCGAAAACAGCCGAATTCGCCCTGAATGTCCGGTTCATGCGGCCGCGCCCGCCGGCGCGCCGCTTGCGGGCGGAAATCGCGCCATGCCAGCCCCTGAAAGACGCCGATGCGTGTGATCCGCCTTGTCGCCACGTCGGCGTGGTGCGCCGCGCTTTGTCTTGCCATCAGTCAACCGGGATACGCGCAGGGCGGGGCTTCCGTGCGCGCCGCCGCCGCGGCGCCGGAGCAGGCCCGCACTGTGGTGAAGACCGAAATCTCGAACTACGACAATTGGGTCGTCAGTTGCGAAATATTCAAGCCGCCGCGGTCCAAGCATTGCGTGGCGCGGACGCAAATCGTCTCGCGTGAATTGAACCGGCCGGTGCTGATCATCTCGGTCATGCCCGACGCGCAGAACGGGCGTCCCAGGCTGGTCATCCAGAGCCCGACCAATTTGAGGATCGAGCCTGGCGTTCAAGTGTCCGTCGCCGGCGGGGCATCGCAGAAAGCCGCCTTCCAGACCTGCGAACAAAGCGGATGCATGGCGGTCGCGCCCGATGATCCGGCATTCATCGCCGCGTTCCAGGCGGCGAAAGAGGCAAGCGTCACGATCGTCGGGCTCGATGGGCGAGGGATCAAATTCGACTTCCCGCTCAATGGCGCGCAGTCGGCAATAGCGGCTGTCGCCGCAGCCAAGTAATTCTTCCCCGACTACTAGCAAGTACATGGAGGCGCTTGCGCCCGCACTTGCAATGAGCGAAACTGCGAAAGTTCATTAGGGCCGCGAACATGCGGGCTTGCGCAAGATTTTTTACTGGAGCGCTATTTCTTGCTTGCTCCCAATTCGGTTTGTCGGCGGCCCTCGCCGACCCCGAATTGACGCGAAGCTTTGGAACTGGCGATTCCGCGACCGGGGTCGGGATCGCGCAAGGCGGCGAGGACAGCGAACTCGAGGGGCCGCAAGCGATCTACGCAGGCGACGCGGGCGAACTCTACCTTCTCGATCAACTCAACAGCAGAATATTGCGCTTCGATCCGCGCGCTCCGGGCGCACCGCCGCAGACGCTGACGCTGCCGGAAGGCCTGTCGCCGACGGATCTCGTCGTCTCGAACGGCGCGATCCACGTCTGGGATGGGCGCCCCATCACGCTCGAGGCCACAGGGCCCGAAGCGGCGCCGACGCGCGGACTGACGCCCACGCGCGCGAGCGGCCCCGTCGATGAGACAGCGGTCGACGCCTTCGCGCAAATGGGTTCGGTCGAACTGACCGACGACGTTGTGTCGACCCTCGACACCACCCGTGCAGTTCAACACGCCGGCCGTGCTCGCCAGACAATCCGTACGCATGGACGTGGGCCGGTGACGGCGACATTCGTAGACACGGATGGCGATTCTGCCGTGCGCATTCTGGTCGGCGCGCGCGGCGGATCCACTTTCGCCACGCTTCAACTCAAGGTGCAAGCAAAGCTAGGCGCCGTCGAGCTCCTCCAGATCGACAGCCAGGGACGTTTCTTCGTATTCGCGGAAAGCGTGCCCAACGACGTCGGCGAAACTGCCGCGGCCTTTGTCGCCCGCTATCGGCCGGACGCCACGCTCGAGGGCGTCTATGACCTGCCTCTCACATCGAACATCGGCCTGGCGCGGCGCTTCGTTACGGTGTCGCCCGACGGCGACGTTTTTTTCCTCCGCACCAAAAAAGGGTCGAGCGACATCCTTGGAGTCGGTTTCCGCCGCATCAAGAAGGGCCAGACGATCGTCGCCTTCAATACGGAACCGGCGCCGCAGCTTTCGGGCTTCGGATCCGTGCGTCCCGCCAACGCGCTGGTGCGGCCTCTGACCCGCCGGCAGGTGCTGGAGACCGGTGCCGCCTTCGCCAACGTCAAATGGCGCGTCACATCGACGATCTACGGCTCCGATCCGGACACGCAATGCTCCGGATTTTCCAGGATCAGGCGTCCCGGCTACCTCAGGGGGAAGGTCAATCAAGAGGTGACCGGCATTCCCTATTGCTGGGGCTGCTTCGGAAACCTGCACAAGATCGGCGAAAGCTTCCGCCGGGGCCTGCTCGCGGGCAACGTCTGCACCCGCAACAAGCCGCGGCGCGACGTCGCCGGGGTCGATTGTTCGGCCTTCGTCAGCGCCGCCTGGGGCCTATCGAGTCACTTCACGACCATGGCGATACCGGCCATCGCGCGGCAATTGCCAAGCGCATGGGACCTGCTGCCCGGCGACGCGCTCAACAAGCCTGGGTCCCATGTGATGTTGTTCGTGCGCTTCACGCCCGACAAGAAGGCGGAGGTTCTTGAATCTTCGACCGGCGGCTGCAACGGCAAGGTCTGTCGCAACGTCTATCCGATTGGTTCGCTGCTTGCGCGCGGCTATCGCCCGGTTCGCTATCGCGGTCTCGCGAATTCAACCGCAGAGGTTGCTGTCCCTTCTCGCCCCCATTGAATCCGGGCAGACAACGCGCGGCAGCGAAACTGCCAGCGCTCGCCTCGTTCATCGTCGGCTCGGCCGATCGATCTTCACCTCGGCGGGACTGACCGAAATCCGCATCAGATCCTCGCCGACGACGAGGGGACCATCCCATTTTTCATGCGCGCGGCGCTCGATCTCGGCCTCGCTGACTGCCGGATGGGTTTCGTCCTGAATGAGCGTTATATGGCTGAAAGCGGCGAGCCTTGGCTTTGCGCGCGCGAAAACTTCGCCGGCCTGCTCGGGCGTCGTATGGTGGGCCAGGACAGCCTTCACCGTATCGAGATCCTGCAGGGCCGTGGGCGCGACCGCTGTTTCGTGGACCAGCAGGTCGAGACCCCTGGCATGGGCGATGAGATTTTCATCGAACCGGGTGTCGCCGGAAAACAGCGCGGACAATCCCTTGTAGTCGACGCGATAGCCGAACGCCGGCTTGATGAAGACGCCATGATTGACGGCGAAGGCGCTCACCTTCACGCCGTTGCTTTCAAAGATCACGCCGTCGCCGACGAATTCCTGAACATCCATGTCGGCGCCTTGTGGCGCGATCTTCTCATCGGCGGTCCGGATCTTCACATCGTCGTCGATCGACGCGCGAACCGCTTGCGCGATGCGCTTCATCCCGACCGGACCGACGATACGCAGCGGCTGACGCCGCCGGACATTCTGGCGGCCGATATAGCCCAGCGTGACGAGATCGGCGAGACCGTTCAGATGATCCGAGTGGAAGTGCGTGATGAAGACAGCGTCGATTTGCCCCGGCCAGAGCCCCGCCTGTCGCAGCCGAACCGTATTGCCCCGGCCTGCGTCGATCATCAGGTTCAGGCCGCCGGCCTGAACGAGAATGGCAGGACCGTTTCGTGTCGCGCTCGGGATCGGATCGCCTGTTCCCAGAAGCGTCACGACGAGCTTCGCATCGTCTGCGGCCTGCGATGGGACAGCGGTCAGGGCGACGACGCCGGCGATGAGACATCCGCGGAGCATCGCGCGTATCGGTTGCAGCATCGGTTTGCCCCTCGATGTGAAGTCGCGATCACCTGCTGCCGTCGCCGTCGAAGATCGTTCCGAACCGCTCCCACGACTTGCCGACGAAACGTTCCATCTGCACCTGCGTCAGCGGCGAATAGGGCGTGCGAACGGTGTCGATCGTCACGCCCGGCAACAGCATGTCGTAGGTCTGGTTGGCGAGCAGCGTCGCCTGCTTCAGCACGTTCGCGCGGCTGAGATCGTCGCCCGCCTGCGCAAGCGTTGCGATCATCGTCTTGGCGAGCAGATAGCCCACGACATTCGAAATGTCCGCGCGATCGCCCTCGGGATAGTATTTTTCCATGAAGGCGAGCCACGCCTTCATGCCGGCGTCGTTTTTCCAGCCCGCTTCGGTCGGGTCCTTGTAGGAGGCCCAGCTCAGGACGCCCTGCGCATTGTCGATCCCGGCGGGCGTCAGCACGCTGCCTGCGGAGGCCGAGGATTGCGGGATGAAGACGCTCGCCTTCCATTGCAGCTCCGCGATCTTGCGAATCGCCTGCGCTGAATATTTGGGCGTCGTGAACAGCGCGATCGCGTCGGCGCCGGACGCCTTCAATTGCAGGATCTGGGAATCGATCGTCGGCGCCGTCACGTCGTAAGACGCCTCGGCTGCGACCATACCGGCGCTGGACCCGAGCGTATCCTTGAGGCCGCCCAGCAAGTCGCGGCCGAAATCGTCGTTTTGATAGAGGACCGCCAGCTTTGGCTTCTCTTTCATCGCCATGACGTGCTTGGCGAGGACCGCGCCTTCCGCGCGCAGCGCAAGCGGCCAGCCCATGCTCCACGGCGCGCCCTTGGGATCGTGAAAACGCGAGGCGCCGCTCATCACGAACAATTGCGGGACCTGCTTGTCGTTGAGGTACTTCTGCACCGACGCGCTGGTCGGCGTGCCGAGCGACCCGAAAACCAAGAGGACATTATCGCTTTCGACGAGACGCCGCGTCTGCTCGACGGTCTTCGGCGGCGCATAGCCGTCGTCATAGGAGATGAACCTGATCTTGCGCCCGTTCACGCCGCCTTCGTCGTTCACCTTCCTGAAATACGCGGCGGCGGATTTGATCGTGGTTCCTAGCGCAGACACCGGCCCGCTGTAGGGCGCTGTATTGCCGATGACGATCTCGTCCTTCGTCACGCCCGGGCCGCTGTAATCGCCCGCGGACGCGGCGGATGAGACGAGCAATGCCACAGCGCCGATGGCGTACCGGCCGATGAGACGGATGTCGCGCATTTGTCTTCTCCCTTGTCGTTGTTATCCGAGCGCAGGCGCCTTCAGCCTGTTGAGAACGCCGTCGACAGCGCCGGGCTCGGCGGACCCCGCGACATGAAGGACGTGCCCGTCCGGACGCACGAGCACGGCGCACGCCTCCCCCATGAGGGCCGCCCATTTGCCGGACGTGTCGGCGAAATCCTCGCCTGCAACCGCGATGCGCAGCGGGACTGCCGAGGCCTTGAGCGCGCTGCGCCACGATGCGCAGCCGGAGGCGCAAATCAGCGCAAACGAGGTTGGATCGAGGAGATCGAGCGTACTGGCGCGGCGGCCGCCCATGTCGATCCAGGCATGGGGCAGCCGGGCCCCTGCCGCGATACGCGGCGCAAAATCCGAGACATGGCGCGTCCAGTCTTCGTCGCCGTACCGAAACCCGAGTTGCAGGCCGAAACTGTCGAAATGCGGCCGCTGCAGTTCGACGAGTTCATCGAGCGCCGCGCGCTGCGCCGGCGACGACAGGCGATGTTCCGCCTGCGCGACATCGCCGCCGGCGGACTCGAATACGGACGCGACATGGGCGAACAGTTTGCCCATGCGCTGCGCATTGCCATGGCTTTGCGCCGAATAGGCGGCTGCGATCGGCTGGCGTTCGCGCTGGTAGGACTCGAGCAGGCTTTCATGCGCCCAGCCGCGCTCGACCGCGGCGATCTTCCACACGAGATTGTGGGCGTCCTGAACGCCGGAATTCAGACCGAGCCCGCCGGAAGGCGGAAATCGGTGGGCGGCGTCGCCGCACAGAAAGATGCGCCCCACGCGATAGCGCTCGGCCACCAACGCCGTCATCGTCCACGGGCTGATGTGCCGGATTTCGAAGGGCAGATCGACGCCGATCGCCTGCTGCACGATCTCCTGGCAGCGCTCCCGCGAGAAACGTGCGGGATCTTCCTTCGCCTTGTCATATCGATGCATCAGCACATAGGTCGAGGCCAGGTCGTAGGCGATCAGCGTCGCAGGCGAAGCCGGATTTGTGACGAAGTAGAGAACGCCCGGGCGCGCGCCCAACAGCGGCCGTAGATCCGCCGCAAGGTGGATCATGATCCGGTCTTCGATCCGCGCATCGCCCGGCATGTCGATGCCGCAAGCCTTGCGCACCGCGCTGTCGGCGCCGTCGCATGCGAGCAGATAGCGGCTCTTGATCTCGCGTTCGCCTTCAGGCGTCGCAATCTGCGAAACGACATGCGTTCCCGCATCGAGCGCCGACAGCCACGTCTGCGGCCTGCGAAGGGCGATCAAGGGAGTGGTTGCGATCTCCTGGAGAAGGATGTCCTCCAGCGCCGGCTGCGGAATGTTGATCAGCGGCGTCGGCGTGGCGTCCAGCGCGTCATCGTCCTGGCGCTCGTAGGCGAGCGCGCCGAGTTCTAGGCCCTGCAGGCGCGTCACGAAACGCACGAAGCCGCCATCGCTCCGCGGCATGGACTGGCGCGCGAGCCGGGCATAGTCGATCCCGAGCGACGCGTAGATTTCGCAACTGCGCGGGTTGAGCGCATGCGCTTTCGGCGGGCCGACGCGGCGGTCGCGCTTTTCGACGATGATCGCGCGCATGCCGACGCGCGCGCAGAGCAAAGCTGCGGTGGCGCCCACGGGTCCGGCGCCGACGATGAGAACGTCTGTCTCTTCCGCGCTCATCGCACGAACGCGCCGCGGACGGGCCCCTGCGCCGGCTGGACGGCGACGCCGGCGAAAGGCGACGCCTCGTTGCGCCAGCTTTCCGGCGGGCGCGGCCCCCATCCGCC